>NZ_NEXU01000057.1:0-55855 GCF_002224105.1 Psychrobacter sp. DAB_AL32B
CAAAACTTGAAGCAAGATATTAAAAACATCAGGATGCGCTGTTGCGACTTCATAAAACAAAAGTACACTAAAAGGCTGGCGGCGTACAGCCTCAGTCAAATCGCCGCCTTCTTCATAACCGACGTAACCTGTGAGGCGCGCCCACCAAACGACTGACACTGTGCTTCTCCATGTACTCACTCATATCGATACGTACGATGGCATCTTCACTATCGAACAAGAAGTTCGCCAGTGATTTGGTCAACTCCGTTTTACCGACACCCGTTGGGCCTAAAAATAGGAACGAGCCTGAAGGACGATTCGGATCAGACAAGCCAGCACGACTACGGCGTACGGCATTGGCCACCGCTTCGACCGCTTCATCTTGACCGATGACACGCTCATGGAGTTTTTCTTCCATCGCTAGCATCTTGTCACGTTCGCCTTGCATCATTTTACTAACTGGAATACCCGTCGCGGCAGCAACCACTTCTGCAATTTCGTTATCAGTGACTTTATTGCGCAGTAGCTTTATACCACTGCCCTCACCTGTCTGCTCTTTTTGTTCTGCTAAGTCAGACTCAGTGATGCGGCGCTCAAGCTGCGGGATAGTCTCGTATTGCAGCTTACTCATGGTCTCATAATCGCCCTCGCGACTGGCTTTATCATAAGCAGTACGCGCTTTGTCCAGCTCGTCTTTTAGCTGCTGGCTACCTTTAACCAAGGCTTTTTCTGCTTGCCAAATCTCGTTGAGATCGGCGTATTCTTTTTCCAGCTCTTCAATTTGCATATCAAGCACTTTACGCTCTGCTTGTGCGCCAGCGTCTTCTTCATTTTTAAGCACTTCGCGCTGCATTTTTAGCTGAATCAAGCGACTATCGAGCTTACCTAATGCTTCAGGTTTACTGTCCATCTCCATACGCAAGCGACTGGCAGCCTCATCAATTAAATCAATCGCTTTATCCGGTAGCTTGCGATCAGTAATATAGCGATGACTCATACGTGCAGCGGCAATAATAGCGCTGTCTTGAATATCAACGCCGTGATGCAGCTCATAACGCTCTTTGAGACCACGCAATATCGCAATGGTGTCTTCGACCGTTGGCTCATCGACCAATACCTTTTGGAAACGACGCTCAAGAGCAGCATCTTTTTCAATATATTTGCGATATTCATCTAAAGTGGTCGCGCCGACACAATGCAGCTCACCGCGAGCAAGCGCTGGTTTGAGCATATTACCGGCATCCATCGCGCCGTCACCCTTCCCTGCACCCACTAAAGTATGCAACTCATCGATAAATAAAATGACATTGCCTTCTTGCTTCGATAAGTCACTGAGTACGCTTTTGAGACGCTCTTCAAACTCACCGCGGAACTTTGCACCCGCAATCAACGCGCCCAAGTCCAACGACAACACTTCTTTACGGCGTAAACCTTCTGGCACATCACCATTGATGATTTTTTGCGCCAAGCCTTCTACGATAGCCGTTTTACCAACACCCGGCTCACCGATGAGTACGGGATTGTTTTTGGTCCGACGTGAGAGCACTTGAATGGTACGGCGAATCTCTTCATCACGACCGATGACCGGATCAAGCTTCCCCGTTTCAGCCAGTTCAGTCAGGTTAATCGTATATTTATTCAGCGCATCACGTTGATCTTCAGCATTTTGATTATCCACTGTGTCATCACCTCGCAATTGCTCAATCACTGCTTTTAACTTACTCGCCGTCACGCCAGCCTTTTCAAATATCTTTTTGGTTTCGCCTTGTTCAGCGAGTGCCAGCATTACCCATTCGGTGGCAATAAAATCATCACCTTCTTTTTGCGCTTGGCGATCTGCCAAGTTCAAAATTTTAACCGAATTTGGGTTTAGATTAACGTCGCCTGTTGGCTCCGAAATCGTTGCTTGATTGTCCAATGCCTTTGCCACGCCATTTTTCAACGCAGGAATAGACGCGCCCGCTTGCTGACAGATTGATAAATTAGATTCATCTTGTAGCAATACCGCAAGCAGATGCACCGGATCGATACCGGTATGATCACGGCCTAATGCTAGGCTTTGTGCTTCTTGAATCGCAGATTGCAACTTTTGCGTAAATTTTTCGAACCTCATATTTGTGTCCTCTTATAATTGATATAAATAGTATATTCGGCAGCAGACTTATGCTGTCCACCTACCTTCATCTACTGTCTATATATGGTATATAGTGAAAAATTTCAAGCTATTTATAGGTAAAACCTTATTAATAGTAATGATATTACTCATGGTATCTGAGTAACTACAACAAAAGAAAAATCACGATATAAATGTGAATTAAAATAAAAAATCCGAGCTTTTAAGCATAAACCTTTAAGTCTAAAACCTTAACACTAAACAATAGCTTCTACTCAACTATTTCAATAGCTGTGCCAACCTTCACAGCCGCCATGATTTCATCCATTTCATCATTGGTCACTGCCATACAGCCTGCCGTCCAATCGCGTTGCTGGTTGAGCATTGCTAATGTACCAAAACCATTTTTCTGCCCATGAATCATAATAGCGCCACCGGGGCTCACACCTCGTGATTTCGCATTGGCTTTATCTACAGTATTGGGATAACTGACGTGCATAGAACGATAGTATTGAGATTTTTCATTTTTATAATCGAGTGTATAAGAACCTATCGGTGTACGCTGATCGCCTTCTTGTTGCTTATGACCAATGGGATTACCACCGAGCGCAATATGATAAGACTTAACCACTTTATCACCACTTAGTAGCTGCAAACGACGCTCTGATTTATCGACCAATACTTTATCGATAATAGCAGCACTGGAAATGGGCTGCGGATGTTTCGCGGTATCTTTAGCAGTATCTTTAGCAGCAGCGATAGCACTCGTGCCGATAACAGTAGCAAAACTAAGCCCTATGGCGATAAATAACCAGCTTGAATACTTACTAGATTTTGGACGAAAAAATGACATAGGCTTGAATCCTTATAACTAATATTTAATAGCAATGAGTCATAATATATCAAAGTACTATGCCATGTTTTGTGGCCAAGTTTTGTGCAAAAGTTATGAATAAGATAAAAATGGGTTCTGACAGTCGCTAAACTAAACCATACGAATGGCACCATCAAGACGAATGACTTCACCATTTAAGTAGGCATTATCAATGATATGCATAACCAGTTTGGCAAATTCATTGGGATTGCCCAGACGTTTAGGATAAGGAACGCTCGCCTCTAACTGTTCACGCGCTTTTTCAGGGATAGCATTCATCATCGGAGTAGCAAAAACCCCCGGTGCAATCGTCATGACGCGAATACCATGGCGCGACAGCTCACGAGCAAGCGGTAAAGTTAGACCGACCACGCCCGCTTTTGATGAGGCGTAACTGGCTTGCCCTACTTGCCCATCAAAAGCAGCAATAGAGGCCGTGTTGATAATAATTCCGTTATCAGCATTGGCTTCATCTGATGGTTTAGCAGCCACACGCTTAGCGATACTGGCTGCGACCAAACGCGCGACATTAAAAGAGCCAGCAAGGTTGATATTAACGCCGCGACTAAAGGACTCAAGATCCGCAGGATTATTATCACGGTCTAGTAGCTTTTGCACGACAGCGATACCAGCACAGTTAATCGACCCTTGCAGACCGCCAAACTCTTTTTCAGCCATAGCGACAGCCGCTTGTACCTCATCACCACTAGTGATATCACAGCGTACAAAACGAGCATTGTCGCCAAGCTCGTCGACCAGTGCCTGCCCAGCTGATTCGTTAAGGTCGGCGATAATAGCTTTGCCACCTTTAGCGACAATAGCACGAACTACTGCCTCACCTAAACCTGACGCACCACCAGTGACCAAAAAGCTGTGTTGTTCAATTTGCATAATTATTCCTTGGTATTATTATTTAACTGTCTGTTTTATTATCTGGTTCATACTTTAATGTATTTAAGAGGCGGATAAACTTCTCAGTAAAAAGCGCTGAATCTTACCACTTGGCGTTTTTGGTAGCTCAGACACAAACTCAACTTCACGCGGATAAGCATGAGTTGATAGACGCTTGCGTACCAAATCTTGAATTTCCCTAGCAATCTCATCAGTCCCAACAATACCATCTTTTAGCACCACATAAGACTTAATAGTATGACCGCGCACCTCATCAGGTATACCGACGGCGGCTGACTCTGCAACTGCTTCGTGCTCGAGCACAGTATTTTCAACATCGGTTGGACCCACGCGATAACCTGCAGTAGTAATGATGTCATCATCACGTCCTGAAAACCAGTAACTGCCATCACTATGGCGCTCGACCACATCGCCTGTTAGATAGTAATCGTCAACGAACGCTTGTTTTTCATTCCAGCTATAGCCACGGAAATAAAACGCCGGTGATTGACTGACCACCACTGCCAATTGCCCTTGCTCGCCGTCAGGTAATACCTTCATATCATCATCTAATACCACAAGCGTATGCCCTGGTAGCGCCATACCCATCGAGCCGACTGGGCATTCATGTGCTAATGCATGGTGCTCGCAGCAGGTCATACCAGTTTCTGTCTGACCATACTGATCGCAAACTTTGCAGTTTAAATAAGTATCAACCCAATTCACCACTTCGGTATTTAAGGTCTCGCCTGCTGAGTTAGCACAGCGTAGCGACAACTTTGCATCGGCATCGTTATGAGCTTTTTCAAAAACGCCGCTCGACTTCATCATACGAAATGCCGTTGGTGAAGATGCCAAATTGGTAATCTTGTGACGCACCATAAAGTCGCGGGTATTCTGAGCATCAAAACCCGCTTCATTAAAATAAGTGGTGACGCCCAACAATAAAGGACCCGTGATAGCATAATAGAGCCCATATGCCCAGCCTGGATCCGCCATATTCCAGTAATGATCGTCCTCGCGTAAGTCAATGGCATAGCGCATATATAAATAAAAGGCTGATAATGCAGCTAATGGCACGCTGACGCCTTTTGCCTTACCCACCGTACCTGAGGTAAACATCTGTAAAAATGGCGCATCAGTATTCAAAATAACCGCTTCTATGGTTTGAGGCTGCGTCGATACTTTTTCAGCATAGTTATCATCACCCCAGCTTTGCGCATCTACTTTACTACCAACTAGCACCATTCTGGTCTGCTCAGCCAAGTCTTCAAACTTGTCGCGATTTTCTTGATTGGTAATAACGACTTTGGTATTGGCTTTATCCATCCGGTACTTAATTGAATCATAACCAAAAGCGGTGAACAGCGGTTGATACACTGCGCCAATTCGCCAAATTGCTAATACAATGGTTAATAGTTCGGGGGTGCGCGGTAACATGGTCGCTACTTGATCACCCGCTTGCACACCATAAGACTTGAGTAAGTTAGCCACTTTCGCGCTTGCAGCATCTAACTCAGCAAAGCTCATACGCGTCACGTTACCAGCCGTATCTTCATGCACCAGCGCAAGCTTATCCCCACGGCCGTCACGCACATGGCGTCCACAGCACGCCATATAAGCGTTCAAGCGATCGTCTAAATGCTCGCCAAAGATTTCTGTCGATAATGCATTGATATCAAAATTATTATAATAATCGCTGTAGCTTGTTGGCGTGCTTGCAGTATGCGCAGTAGTATTTGAAGGTGAGGTGTTCATAAGCTAATCCTTTAGCAATCGAGAGTCACTGGCGAAATCAGACATTCAGACATAATAAAACAAAGCGTAAAACAGTCATATCCTATCAACTGTTTAAACATATAAAATGATATATACTCTATTAGTAACGCATTTCTATATTTATTTCAATACATAACGTATCATTTTTAATATAAAATATCTACTTAGTAAGATATTTATTGAAGCGCCCTTAAGAACCCAAGCAAGGCCTTCTCTTCACAGCTTTGATATTGTTTGGTGCGTCCACGACGAGCTTGTTTATAAAGCGCGAAAAACTCACCTGCTAAAAACCGCTCAATAATAATAGGATTGATATAAGAAGCACGGCAGACAGCAGGCGTATTGCCAAGTTCCTCTGCTACCTCTTTGACCATATCAGTGACCAACTGCTGGCGCTCAGAGCTACCAGCCTCACTGGCTAATATACTTTCTCCTTCTGACGTTTGCAGTTGATCGTACAAATGACTGGCAGCCAGCACACTTGCCATCCATGTGCGAAAATCCTTTGCGCTGTATAAATTACCGCTATACATTTTACTTTCACAATCATTAGCGCAAGTATGCTTACGTATGTATTCATTGATATCGGCGCTATCAACCACTTGCTTATTACCATTGTCATCCAGATATTTAAAAACCTGATAACCCGGTAACTCAGAACAAGCCTGTATAATTTCAATCAAACGCTCATCTTGTAACTCAATATGATGCGCTTTGGCACTTTTACCGACAAAGTCAAACGCCAGCCCATTATCCGTCTCGCTCACGTGCTTGCTTCTCAGTGTACTCAAACCGTAGCTTTTATTGAGTTTTGCATAGCGGCTATTGCCGATACGGATCAAGGTGGTTTCTAGCAGTTTGACCACCGCCGCAAGCACATTATCGCGTGATAACGGTGTCGCTTCTAAATCTTTTTCAACCTGCGCGCGTAGATTTGGCAACGCTTCGGCAAAACCTATCATGGCCTGAAATTTGGCTTGGTCACGTACGCGATCCCATTCTGCATGATACAAGTATTGTTTGCGGGCTTTGTCATCACGACCTGTCGATTGTAGATGTCCTTTGTCATCTTGGCATATCCAAACCTCTGACCACATCGGTGGAATCACGAGAGCATCAAATCGCTGGCGCAGAGCCTTATCCTTTACTGTTTTTCCAGTGGCGTCTCGATAGGTAAAGCCGCGCCCCCAACGTCTGCGTCCATAACCAGGCTCATCGTCGTTTACATAGCGCAAATTTGCTAGGCTAGCTAGGTGCTCATAATCATGGCGCACATCTTGGATTATTGTCTGCTGATTTGCCTTAACCATAACGATACTCGTTTGATAACATAGTTGTTTTAGCATAATTAACTACGGCAATTATTGCTGTGTGTTTGCCATGGATAAAGTGTAATCCTGTGTAAAATAAACCGATAAAAGCCTTGTAGATTTTAACCGCTAAGGCATAATTTAAGATAAATTTACTAAAGGCACCGCTAATATGGCAAATCCCAATCCTATGAACATAACCAATAGTTCCTTAAAAATAATGCCATTATCTGCCGATGACTATGAACTTTGGCTCAGCTTATGGCAAAGCTATCTGACTTTTTATGAGAGCAGCTTGCCATTAGAAACTACGAATGCAACGTGGAACAATGTGCTCGATAGCAATGTACCTATTTATGGGTTTGGGGCTTGGTTAGATGATGCGTTAGTCGGAATCACTCATGTGGTGCTACATCCCAATACATGGAATAGCACTGAATGTTGCTACTTAGAGGATTTATACGTGCATGAATCTGTACGTGGAAAAGGCGTAGGACGTGCATTGATTGAGCATGTCTATGAATTTGCCAGTAAGAAAAACTGTAATCGCGTCTACTGGACAACTCAAGAAGGAAATACAGCGGCTCGCATACTTTATGATACGCTGGCTACGAAAACGGATATGGTGCAATACCGTAAAAACTTATAATGTATATCAGCTCCTTTATTATTCATAATAAGACCTGAGATCAAAATAAAATACCCATAAAAAAACGCCAAGCATTTAATACTTGGCGTTTTTATAATTCATATCAGTGTAAGCTAAAAAACTATTCACCATAAGTGCATAGATAAGCTGTTTCGACTGCTACTTTTACTTGAAATTTCTGATTGGCGTCAATGGTAAATTGCTCGCCAGCATTAAAAGTCTGCCATTCATCGCTTTCTGGCAGCTTTACCGTCAAAGCACCGCTAACGACTGTCATGGTTTCAAACTCGCTGGTACCAAATTCGTACTCGCCAACTTCCATGACACCGACAGTCGCAGGTTTAGTTGCCGTTTGAAAGGCAATAGAAGTCACTTTATTATCAAAATAATGATTAACGCTTGGCATAATTTTCCTTAATTAGATATTAGTTACTATTCAAAACCGTCTTTACAATCCCGCTTTTAGGCTCGCTTCGATAAATTGATCGAGGTCGCCATCTAATACAGCACCAGTATTAAAAGTCTCGACGCCAGTACGTAAGTCTTTGATACGCGAGTCATCCAATACATAAGAGCGAATTTGACTGCCCCAACCGACGTCAGACTTGCCATCTTCGACCGCTTGTTGAGACTCCATCCTCTTTTGCATCTCAAGCTCATAAAGCTTGGCGCGTAGCATCTTCATTGCCGTTGCTTTGTTACCATGCTGGCTGCGCTCGTTCTGACAAGTCACAACGACGCCAGTCGGTTCGTGCGTAATACGTACCGCAGAATCGGTAGTATTTACGTGCTGACCACCAGCCCCCGATGAGCGATAAGTATCAATGCGTAAGTCAGCTGGATTGATATCAATCTCAACATTATCGTCGATTTCAGGTGACACAAATACCGCGGCAAATGAAGTATGGCGACCGTTATTACTGTCAAATGGTGATTTACGTACAAGACGATGCACACCTATTTCGGTACGTAACCAACCAAAGGCATAATCGCCCTTAATCTCAATAGTTGCTGACTTGATACCAGCGACACTGCCAGCGGACACTTCAATAACGTCCACTTTAAAACCATGTGCTTCTGCCCAGCGCGTATACATACGTAGCAGCATTTCTGCCCAGTCTTGCGCTTCTGTACCACCACTACCCGATTGGATATCCAAGTAACAGTTATTCGGATCCATCTCACCGCTAAACATCCGGCGGAATTCTAAATCTGCAACGCGCTTTTCTGCATTATCTAATTCAGCTTGTACATCGGCAAGCAGTGACTCGTCTTCTGCCTCTACTGCCAGCTCCAACATTGCAGACGCATCTTCCAATGTGGTTTCAAGCGACACCACCACATCAATGACCCCATCAAGCAGGCTTTTTTCTTTATTAATTTTGGTCGCACGCTCAGGATCGTTCCATAGCTCGGGGTTTTCTAATTCTAAATTGACTTCTTCTAAGCGTTCTTGCTTACCATCGAAGTCAAAGATACCTCCGCAAGTCCTGCCCACGCTCTGATAAATCTTTAATTCTTTCTTGATACGGATTGATTTCCATAAGTGTTCCTGTGTGTTTTGAAAAATACGGTGGCGCTATTTTAAATGAGATTTGCATAAAATGTTTGGTTAATTCTCGCTACTATTTTAGCAACTATTTTATCAAATCGACCAATCTTCTACTGCCCAGCGATGGGCAAGTGCATGTGCATGTAGCGCATCATCGGGAGAGACACAAATAGCCACATCCGCCCATTCAAGTAATGGAAGATCATTTTTGGAATCAGAATAAGCATAGGTTTTATCATATTGCAATCCTGAGGCTTGCTGCTTATCTAGCCATTTATCCAAATGATAAATCTTACCTTCTTTAAAGTTTGGTTTGTCCGTTAACTTACCAGTATAGCGCTCGTCTTTTATCTCAAGCGGGGTCGATAACACATTGGCATCTTCAATCCCAAAACGTTTAGCGATAGCAGAAACCACAAAGTCATTGGTCGCCGAGATAATCACCACATCGTGACCGTGTTCAATATGTTGACACAATACTTCCATCGCTTTTGGACGGATATGCGGCTCGATTTCACTTTTAATATAATCTTCTCGTAGCTCGTGTAGTCTATCCATCGGTAGGCTGCTTAAGAATTGCGCGACAAATTCATTGTATGCCGTCGCATCAAGCGTGCCTTCGATATAATCGTTATAAAACTTCTGGTTAGCAGTACGATACTGCGCTTCATCGACAAGATTATGCTTGACGATATATTCGCCCCATAAATAGTCACTATCGACATCGAGCAAGGTATGGTCTAAATCAAATAACGCTAACGTGCGTGAAGTTGGCTGGCTATCGATGCTTGGCGTACTCATAATAAAATACTCATTAAGGATAATTGATGATGGTTAATAGGGTTTTATTCTGGTTGCTCAATCTCTTTTAGACCGGTTTTAAATTTCTGACAACGCTCTGCATAGTGCAGCGCTGACAGTTTCAGCATTGCTGCCTGCTCATCCGTCAATGTTTTGACCACTTTTGCAGGAGCGCCCATGACCAGCGAATTATCTGGAATCTCTTTGCCTTCGGTAACTAGTGCTTTGGCACCAATGATACAGTTTTTACCGATTTTGGCATTATTTAAGACCACCGCACCAATACCAATCAAACTATTATCACCGACTTCGCAGCCATGCAGCATTGCCAAGTGACCAATAGTGACATAGTTGCCAATCTTGACTTCAATACCCGCATCGGTATGAATCACGCTGTTTTCTTGTACGTTACTGTAGTCACCAATATGGATACGCTCATTGTCACCGCGAATGACTGCGCCGAACCAAATGCTGGCTTGATGACCCAAATACACATCGCCAATGACCCTTGCGGAGTCTGCCACCCACCCGTTAAAAGGTACAGCGAATTCAGGTGCTTTGTCTAAATATTGATAAATCATAATCCATCCTTGATGAGTTCTATTCAGTTGTTATTATTCATAAATGTAGTTGGCACTGATGTCGGCTATAAAGCTGATCTATAAATATTTTCGTGCATGATGTAGGAGCAAGCATTTATAGTATAATGCCATTTCTCTTCATCTGCCCTACCAAACTCTCTTTAGGATTGTCGCAATGATCAGCAAAAACGCTTCCGCTATCATTTTATTACCCAGTAGTTTTTTATTATCGAGCAGCTTGCTTATCGCCATGCCAGCTCAAGCCGGCAGTAGCGATAATATAGATAAGGCAGGCGATATTTTATCTTTTGCCATACCGGCAGTTGCTTACGGTAGCACTTATTATATGGATGATAAAGAGGGGCGAGAGCAATTTTATTATTCATTTGCAACTAATGTTGCAGCGACTTATGCCTTAAAATCCGTGATTGATAAAGAGCGCCCAGATGGCAGCGATGATAACGCTTATCCATCCGGCCACACTTCAAGGGCGTTCCAAGGAGCCAGCTTTATTCATAAGCGCTATGGGCTAAAATATAGTGTTCCCGCCTATATTGGCGCGGGTTTTGTCGCCTATAGCCGTGTCGAAGCTGATGAACATGATGCCATTGATGTATTAGCGGGAGCCGCTTTAGGTATGGCGAGCAGTATGTATCTGACAAAAAGCTATCAAGATGACCAACTACATATCGCCACCAATCTCTCTCCAGACTATTATGGTTTATCGGTACATTATACTTTTTGATAAATAAATTTTATTAGCTAGAAATTATTTTATTAGCTAGAAATTAAGACGCATTTAGGCTTTATCTGAATATTATTCACCATACTTATCCTTAAGGTGCTAGCCCTTAACGCAAAAATCTAGTATAATGCGCAAAATCTGTGCCAAAGCGAGCGGACATGATGTAAGTTACTTATTCACCCCCTAGTGAATCCTGTACCTTTTCATCTATGATGTCTTCTCGCTTTTTTGTGGAAAAATTTTGGCGCTGTCTCTTTTATTATGGTTATTTAGCCGCAGTTAAATAGCAATAATCAAAAAAGCAGCGCTTTATTTTAACCAAAAAATCAGCATAGAACTCACTAATAACAGCGGAGGCAACCCTTGAATTCATCGACAGAAATACAAGCAATTTTGGCACTAGCGGACGGTACGATTTTTCATGGAATTAGTATCGGCAGCCTCGGTCATCGTGTCGGTGAGGTGGTTTTTAATACAGCCATGACAGGGTATCAAGAAATCCTAACCGACCCAAGCTATGCGCGTCAGTTAGTAACCCTCACCTATCCGCATATCGGTAATACCGGCACCAATAGTGAAGACACAGAATCCAATACTGTTGATGTGAAGCGTCAAGTGTGGGCAGAAGGTCTTATCATTCGTGATGCAACACTGGCGACCTCTAACTTCCGTAACACTGAGCCTCTAACCGACTATTTGCAGCGCAATGATACGGTTGCTATCGCTGAAATTGACACCCGTCAGTTAACTCGTTTATTGCGCGATAAAGGCACTCAAAACGGCTGTATTATGACTGCGTCAAACGGCGACACTATTAGTAAAGAAGATGAAGCCCAAGCCATTAAACTGGCACAAGAATTTGCTGGTATTGAAGGCATGGACTTGGCAAAAGAATGCTGTACGCCAACGACGTTTGAATGGACAACGGGAACGTGGGAATTATCGGATACCCTGCTTAACCGTAATGTGACCGGTAGCCATGACAGCGGCACGGGTGGCTTTTTTAAACAGCTTGGTACTCATATCGATAAAAAATTCAATGTCGTGGCTTATGACTTTGGCGTAAAAACCAATCTACTGCGTCTATTGGTTGATAGAGGCTGTCATGTGACTGTTGTACCAGCACAAACCCCTATCGCTGATGTGCTCGCGATGAATCCAGATGGTATTTTCTTATCTAATGGTCCTGGCGATCCAGCCACTTGTGATTATGCCGTCGAAGCGGTACGTCACATCATTGAAGAAACCAGTATTCCAACCTTTGGTATTTGTTTAGGTCATCAGCTGATTGGTCTTGCCAGCGGCGCAAAAACCATCAAAATGAAAACCGGTCATCATGGTGCTAACCATCCGGTACAAGATTTGGCGACAGGAAAAGTATTAATCACCAGTCAAAATCATAGCTTTGCCGTTGACGAAAATACACTGCCTGAGCATATTAAATCAACCCATCGCTCATTATTTGATGGCACTAACCAAGGTATGGAGCTGACCAATAAGCCAGTATTTAGCTTCCAAGGTCACCCTGAAGCCAGCCCTGGTCCTCATGAAGCTGCAGCGTTGTTTGATAAATTTGCAGATATGATGGCAGCGGCACAAGCTTAATAGTCAGTTTGTGCTTTAAGAATGATAGAAATCGATCTTTATCATTCTTAACCATCATGAAATAAGCAGTATGAGTAGGCGCACTACTAGCAGCTATTAACTCCCTACAAAATATGCACACCTAATAAATATCACTTCAACGAAGGTAGCTCCAATCATGCCAAAACGTACCGACATTAAAAGTATCCTTATCATCGGCGCAGGCCCTATCGTCATCGGTCAAGCGTGCGAGTTTGACTACTCAGGTGCTCAAGCCTGTAAAGCATTAAAAGAAGAAGGCTACCGCGTCATCTTGGTCAACTCAAATCCTGCGACCATCATGACTGACCCTGCCATGGCAGATGCCACTTATATTGAGCCAATTACATGGCAGACGGTTGAGCAAATTATTGCTAAAGAACGTCCTGATGCTATCTTGCCAACCATGGGCGGACAAACCGCTCTAAACTGTGCGTTAGAACTAGATAAGCATGGTGTATTAACCAAATATAACTGCGAATTGATTGGTGCGACCAAAGACTCGATTGAGATGGCAGAAGATCGCAACTTATTTGATAAAGCGATGAAGCGTATTGGCCTTGAATGTCCACGCGCTGAAACGGCTGAGACCATGGAACAAGCCTTTGCCACCCAAGAAAAAATGGGCTATCCGTGTATCATTCGTCCGTCATTTACCATGGGTGGTTCAGGTGGCGGTATCGCCTATAACCGTGATGAATTTATCGAGATTTGTGAGCGCGGTTTTGACTTATCACCAAACCATCAATTGCTTATCGATGAATCGCTAATCGGTTGGAAAGAGTATGAGATGGAAGTGGTTCGTGACAAAAACGATAACTGCATTATCATCTGCTCTATTGAAAACTTTGACCCGATGGGCGTGCATACTGGCGATTCAATTACCGTTGCCCCTGCGCAAACTTTGACTGACAAAGAATATCAAATCATGCGTAATGCTTCATTGGCAGTACTGCGCGAGATTGGTGTCGAAACGGGCGGTTCAAACGTACAGTTTGGTATCCATCCTGATACCGGTCGTATGGTCGTTATCGAGATGAACCCACGTGTATCACGTTCATCAGCATTGGCATCAAAAGCGACTGGCTTCCCTATTGCTAAAATCGCAGCTAAACTGGCGGTTGGTTATACGCTTGATGAATTGCAAAATGACATCACTGGTGGCAAAACACCAGCAAGCTTTGAGCCGACTATTGATTATGTCGTCACTAAAATTCCACGTTTTAACTTTGAGAAATTTCCACAAGCGGATAATGTTTTATCAACGCAAATGAAGTCGGTTGGTGAAGTCATGGCTATCGGCCGTAACTTCCAAGAGTCGATGCAAAAAGCCTTGCGCGGTATGGAAACAGGCAATGATGGTTTTGATGAGCAAATTGACTTATCAAAGGTAAGCATTGAAAAGGCACGTAGCGAAATTACCAATCGCTTGACCATACCAACGCCTGAACGCATTTATTATATTGCTGATGCTTTCCGTATTGATATGAGTGTCGATGAAGTATTTAATCTTACCAAAATCGATCCATGGTTCTTGGTACAAATCGAAGATATCGTCAAAACTGAAGCTCAAGTTAAAGCTTTAGGCTTTGGTGGTTTAACTGAAAAGAACTTGCGCAGCTTTAAGCGTAAAGGCTTATCAGACTTACGTTTGGCCAAATTGCTTGGTGTCTCACAAAAGCAGCTACGCAAAAAACGTTGGGATTTAAATGTCTATCCAGTTTATAAGCGCGTCGATACGTGTGCGGCGGAATTTGCCACCAGCACCGCTTATATGTACTCAACGTACGATAGCGAATGTGAAGCCAATCCAACGAATAACAAGAAAATCATGGTTATCGGTGGCGGTCCTAACCGTATCGGTCAAGGTATCGAGTTTGACTATTGCTGTGTACATGCGGCGCTTGCGATGCGCGAAGATGGCTACGAGACCATCATGGTCAACTGTAACCCTGAAACCGTTTCAACCGATTACGACACCTCAGACCGCCTCTACTTTGAGCCAATCACGCTTGAAGACGTGTTAGAAATCGTGCGTATCGAAAATCCTGATGGGGTGATTGTACAGTTTGGCGGTCAAACGCCATTGAAACTAGCGCGCGCTCTTGAAGCCGCTGGGGTCAAAATCATTGGTACTAGCCCAGATGCGATTGACCGCGCTGAAGATCGCGAACGCTTCCAGCATATGATTCAGCAGTTAAACCTTGTGCAACCAACCAATGCCTTGGCGACGAGCTTAGAAGATGGTTTGGTGAAAGCAAAAGACGTTGGTTATCCGCTAGTTGTACGTCCATCGTATGTACTCGGTGGTCGCGCGATGGAAATCGTCTACAACGAAGACGAGCTAAGACATTACCTACGCACCGCTGTACAAGCCTCTAACGAAGCACCAGTACTATTAGATCGCTTCTTAGATGATGCAATTGAAGTTGATGTCGACTGTGTTAGCGACGGTACAGACGTCGTGATTGGCGGTATCATGCAGCATATCGAACAAGCTGGCGTACACTCTGGTGACTCAGCCTGTTCATTGCCACCTTACTCACTATCTGATGAGCTATGCGATGTGATGCGCGCACAAACCGTCGCGATGGCAAAAGAGCTTGGCGTGATCGGTTTGATGAACGTTCAGTTTGCCGTAAAAGGTGAAACGGTTTATATCTTAGAAGTCAATCCACGTGCTGCGCGTACCATACCTTTTGTTTCTAAATGTATTGGTATCTCATTAGCGCAAATCGCAGCGCGCTGTATGGCTGGCACGTCGCTAAAAGACCAAGGCTTTACCACTGAAATCGTTCCTTCATTTTTTGCAGTCAAAGAAGCGGTCTTCCCATTTGCTAAATTCCCGGGTGTCGATCCAATATTAAGCCCTGAGATGAAATCAACCGGCGAAGTGATGGGCGTTGGCAAAACCTTTGGCGAAGCTTTTTATAAAGCCGTTATCGGTAGTAATGAGCGTCTGCCAGGTCTACCAACTGAAGGCGAAAACAAAACGGTCTTTATCTCTGTACGTGATAGCGATAAAGAGCAAGTTGCGCCTATCGCTCGTCAACTGATCGACTTTGGTTTTAATATTGTTGCCACTACAGGTACGCAAAAAGTATTGGCTGAAAACGGCATCGAGTGTAAGCAAATTAATAAAGTTACCGAAGGTCGCCCGCACATCGTTGATGCCTTAAAAAATGGCAAAATCGATATGATTATCAACACCACCGAAGGCAAGCAGGCACAAGAGGATTCATTCTCTATCCGCCGTAGTGCGCTACAAGGTAAAGTATTCTACGTCACGACTTTAGGTGCGGCAGATGCGGTTTGTAAATCTTATGCGATTGACTTGCCATTTGAGGTGTATAAACTGCAAGATTTACACGAGCAAGCAAAGTCTATTGTTTAGCTCTATTGACTTGGCTGAAGAATTTCAGTAGATTAAGCATAACCGATAGGCTTGCCTAAAAGCTTATTCAAGCATTGCTCATTGTCTGACATGACAGCAACGCTTGAAAAAAACACTTTTAAAATGATAGACCTAAAAAGCATAGTGGCTAAACTGCGACTATGCTTTTTATTACGTAAGCTTAAGTGTGCGTATTGTTGAATTGAGGTGAAATAACCTCATAAATGATAGCCAACTTACTTGTTACGCAGTCTTAACCATTACTCTTTTTATATTTTATACCCATTGCAACAACACTGACACCATCTCATTATGAGGTGGTGTGGTGTTATTGGTTTAAGGAAAAAACATGCAACGTTACCCCATGACTCCGCAAGGACATGCCGCTTTAGAAGCTGAATTAAAACAGTTAAAAAGTATCGACCGTCCACGTATCACCGCTTCTATTGCTGAAGCACGCGAACACGGCGATTTAAAAGAAAACGCTGAATACCATGCTGCTCGTGAACAGCAAGGCTTTTGTGAAGCCCGTATTCGTGATATCGAAGCCAAACTTGGCGGCGCACAAGTTATTGATCCTACGACTTTACCAAAAGATGGCCGTGTAATATTCGGCGTCAGCGTCGTTATCGAAAACATGGACACTGAAGAAGAAAAACAATACAAAATCGTTGGTGATGATGAAGCGGACTTCAAAGCCGGTAAAATCTCTGTCAACTCACCAATCGCTCGTGGCTTAATTGGTAAATCTGAAGGCGATGAAGCCCGTATTGAAACCCCAAAAGGCGTAGTCGAATACGAAATCATGAAAGTCATCTACGATTAATATAGTTGTCTTTTGTAGTGAATAAAATAGTAATTTTCTTAAGAATTAGATAAAGTAAACCACACAAAAATCATTGTTTATAGAAGAGCACTTACACAACGCTGCTTTTCTACCTAACTCATTTTAGCGCATAATTGTTGGGTTGAGATTGCTGAGCACATGCTTAGTTATTAATTAAAATAATGACGGATAAATCAATAATTTAATAGATAGCCTTTATCGTTTGGCTGTCTATTATTATCAGTATTGTTGCCCTTGTTATTTGACCTGCCCTGTAGCGTCAATTAACGAGGGTTTTCTTATTTAAGCGTTCTCCATTTTTGTTTTACTTATTATAATTTTAAAGGACTTTATTATGACCACCACTATGAATCGCTCGTCAGTTGTTATGCAAAAAACAGCTACATTCACGGCAGTATCCGCACTGTTGGCAGGTACTGTTATGGCTATGTCTGCTGCCAATGCCGCCACTGAGGTGACCGTTCTACCATCGACAGGCGGTAGCACTACCGTGGTCGAGCAGTATTCTGATGGTAAAACGGCTGTTATCACCGCTACGCCTAATAGCATTGGCATGCAAGATGGCATGCCGTTTGCTGTGACGCAGGTGACCAATGTACCGCGCTACGTGGTTCGCCAAGACAATGTTAATACTATCGTTACTCAAGGTAGTGCGACTGTCACTAGCGTACCGGTGACCAATCAAATTACCAATCAAAGCAGTCGTGTTGATGTCATCGCTGTGCCGACTAGCACTGTCACCCAAGTATTGCCAATGACTCAAATACTGCCTGTTACCACAGCGACCCAGTTGCCAGTCATTAATACTTCGGCCATTAATGCACCAGTGGTCACTAGCCCTGTAACCACGATTACCTCTATAGATACCTTACAGCTAAAACCAACTTTTAGTACGCCTGGCGTAGTCAACGCGCAAACTAAGGTTATGAAAATTCTCAAAAATAGTGATGGACGTGAAGTTGCAGTACCGGCTAACCATATCGCACCTGGTGATGTCATTGAGTATCATACTGTTTATACCAATACCACAGCGCAGCCAGTGACTGATATCAATGCCATGGTTTCTTTGCCAAATGGTGTGAAATTGGTGTCGTTGAATAGTCCGCTCCCAACACTTGCGACCACTGGTGGCGATACTTATCAAACTATTCAGCAAGTGGGTAATACCGTCATCGTTGAAGAAAATTACTCTGCTCTTAAATGGAACTTGGTCAACCTTAGTCCAAATGCTGCACAGACCGTAGTTATACGCGCCAAAGTTCAATAGAAATTAGATTTTAAATTATTGTTATTTAATTAATATTGATAACAGGTCTTGCGCGCTAGTTTACTAGTTAGCAAGGCCTTTTTTGTGCGTGTCTTTTGCTCCTCAACCACCATGCCTCTCTCTTCCTTAACTACCAACCTTTTGCTATAGTATTTTTAATTCAAAACAAATATCCGGCTACTATTTGCATGTATAAACTTACTACTCACTATTCATTGGTTTTTATCATTTACGGCTGTATTTTAAGCGCTACATCTTGGGCTAAATCCGCCGAACCAGAATTTGACGATGGCTTTTACATGTCTAAAATTTGCACTTCATATATGAGTAAAGACGATCATGAGTATTGCGATGATGGTTATATCCTTAAAAGCGAAACGTTAAATGATAGCGAAGTAATAGAAACCGTGCTTATGGATGGAATAGGTCATTACGGCTGGAACCATACTTCGCTCAAAAGAATCGATAAAGATACTTATCATGTTTATGTTGGCTGTGGCAATCCATGCGGAGCTAATATGCTATTTGGTCGTGGCGGCAAAGAGCAATACTTTGGCCGTTATTTTGATTTTGATCTAAAAAGTCAATGTAGTGTTGGATATAATAATGATAAACAATTATGGACGGCGAGCCGATTTTTTTCAGATAAAGAAATAATTTTACCTTCGACCTATAACCCTGATGCTTTTGCAGCTTATCCTAACTACAATGTTGAGTTTGATAAAAAAAGTCGCTTGATTATTAAGCACTATTTCGAAGATGAAATAGTACAAACCTTGCCAAATCCTTGTACTTCTAGCTAACCTTAAAAATATATAAATTTGATGGTCATAGGCGACAGCAGTTGTCGTATGTAAGCGATATTTCTCTAATAATTACAGTGACTTACAAACTATTTTGCTAAAATAATAGCCTATAAACGAATTGGTAAACACCGCTTATGGCAACCATCAATTATGAACGACTCCAAGGCAAGCTCAATATTTTAGCCGATGCCGCTAAATATGATGTCTCTTGCTCCTCCTCCGCAGGCACGCGCAAAAATCAAGGTGGCGGTCTCGGCGATGCCTCCGCATCAGGAATTTGTCACAGCTATACCGAAGATGGTCGCTGCGTCAGTTTACTTAAGATTCTGCTGACCAATCACTGTATTTATGACTGCGCTTATTGCACGTCGCGTAAAAGCAATGACACCCCTCGTGCGGCTTTTAGCGTTGAGGAAGTCGTTGATCTAACCATGCAATTTTATCGTCGTAATTATATTGAAGGGCTATTTCTCAGCTCAGGTATATTTAAGAATGGCGACTATACGATGGAGCGCTTGGTTGAGGTTGCTAAAATACTGCGTACTCGTGAGCGTTTTAACGGTTATATCCATCTCAAAACCATTCCCGGTGCATCAAAAGAGTTGTTATTAGAAGCGGGATTATACGCCGATCGCTTAAGCGTTAATATCGAGATTCCGACTAAATCAGGTCTTGCCTTGCTCGCACCAGAGAAGTCACACGAGCAATTAAAAGCACCGATGGAGACAGTCAAAGAAGAGATCATCACCATTCGTGAGAGCCGTAAAACGCATAAAAAAGCCCCTAAATTTGTGCCAGCAGGTCAAACCAGTCAAATGATTGTCGGTGCCAGTAACGAGACAGACTTGCAAGTGATCCAGCTATCCAGTCACTTTTATAAACAATATGATCTTAAGCGAGTTTACTATTCTGGCTATGTGCCGATGTTATCTGATGATCGCTTGCCAGCCATTGGCACGCCTGTGCCGATGATACGCGAAAACCGTCTTTATCAAGCGGATTGGCTGATGCGTTTTTATGGTTTTGGTGCGCACGAGATTGTTGAACCAGAATCGCCATTTTTAGATTTGGACTGCGACCCAAAGCTGGCGTGGGCAATCCGCCATCGTGAACATTTCCCCGTTAATATTCAAACCGCAAGCTATGAGATGATTGTCCGTATCCCCGGCATCGGCACAAAAACCGCTAAAAAAATCATCAAAGCGCGCAAGTTTAATCAGTTGACGCTTTATCATTTGAAGAAAATGGGCGCTGCAGTCAATCGTGCTAAATACTTTATCGCTACGACCGGTAAAAACGAGCATCTAGCGCATTTAACCTGTGATAACTTCCGCCAATATGTTCTGGCACAAACGCAGACGAAATTTAAAGATCAACGCAGTGGGCAACTGGCTTTGTTTTAATCATAAATAATTTTGATAAATTGAGCCATAATCATCAAGTTATCTTAGGACAAAAAATGTCGCTATCACTGTCAGAACTTGCTGGAAATCAAACTCATCAGCTAGGTCAATTAACACCAAACATTGTGCTTTACGAGCCAAGTTTTGAAGGTTGGCTGAGTGCTGTATTTTATGTTTACGCACACAAACTTCAAGACAATGAGGCACTTCAATTAACGGCACAAGATTGTTATGTGCCCTCATTAATTTCTCAATCGACTAGCGTGGTCACTGATGAAAACAAAGCTGAGCGCGTGCTGATAAAGCTCAATGAACTCTTAGGTCGCTCAGGTATGCGCAACATACTGTGGGGATTTTTATCTGAAAAAGACTCTATCGGTACTACTTTATTTCATGTGGTCAAATATGCCATCGATTATCCTAATCGCCTTATTATGGATGATTTGGGTAATCTCAATGTATTAGAGCTGGTACAAACGGTCAAGTCTGTTGGTCGTGAAAAACACCGTATGGAAGCGTTTGTGCGCTTTGAGCATACGATTGATGACATTTACTTTGCCCGCGTAGAACCTGATTTCAATGTATTACCGTTAATTGGTGAGCATTTCCGCCAACGTTATCAAGATCAGCATTGGGCGATTTATGATATCAGTCGCGGGTTTGGTATTTATTATAACAAAAGTCAAAGCACACCCTCGCACCCTGCTGCATTGCAAACTATTACGAACCTTGACGATGCAGTATTACGTAATCCTGCTAGTATCCATAGTGAAGATGAGCAGCGTTATCAGCGTTTTTGGCAAGGTTATTTTACCAACGTTAATATTAAGGAACGTAAAAACCCACGTTTGCACAAGCAATATCTGCCGCAGCGTTACTGGAAATACCTAAGCGAAAAGCAAGTATTGCCGAATGCCGAGCATCTACAAAAACATCGCTAATCGTTTTAAGCGCTTAGTTAAAGCCTTCATGTATAACTCTCTTCTAGCTCTCTTTAGAAAAACCAACTATCTAACCTTATCTTTTTATCTTGATGGTTGAGTTTTAGCGACTTTTAACTGACAATAGCAACTTGATCTTCTCAACCAGTGACCTACGCCAATATGAAAGTGATGCGCTTACTATCGTCTTTAAAGCATGATGAATCCGAGCGCGGTATTTTTCATCTTGGACGCGCATTGGTCAAAAATGAGCATACTTCGATCATTATCTCTAGTGCTGACGAAGATAATGATTTGGTCAGACGTTTAAAGCGTGATGGCAATCACTATCACCAGCTATATATGAATAAAAAGTCTTGGCTGTCATTGCTACAGGTCGCCCCGCTGCGTCGTCTCATCGAAAAATATGATCCTGATATTATTCATGTGCATTCGCGCACACCTGCATGGATATTACATTTAGCGCTGCGCCGTGCGCGTGTGAAACGTCGACCAAAGCTGGTTTCGACGATGTATGGTTTTTATCCTATCAATAAATACTCACAAGCATTGCTCGATGTCGATACCATCATTACGGTGTCTGATAGTGTGACCGATTACCTTAAAAAAGGACTGCGCCGTGAAGACCTTGATCCTAAAGTGATTAAGCGTATCTATCGCGGTATTGATACGCGCCGTTACCCTTATCGACATAATCCATCTGTATATTGGCTAAGGTATACATTTGCTGAATATCCTGAGCTTGAGAACAAAAAATGGCTGGTATTCCCCACTATCATTGGCAAGGAATATGGACAAGAATGGCTTATTGATATCTTGGGTAATTTAGAAGCAGATTTCCCTAATATTCACGTCATTATTATGGATGAGGATTATCGACCTGGTGATGTCGCCCATGAGGACTTTCGCCAACGCAGCAATACTTTAGGATTTTCTGAACGCATCACCTATGTAGGCAGTAAACGTAATGACATGCGCGAGTGGTTATCAGCAGCCAATATCGTGTTGGCACTTGCTAACGAGCCTGAATCAATCGGTATTAATGCCCTGCAAGCCATTCATCTAGGTACGCCTGTGATTGGCTGGGATCAAGCCGCCTTTAGCGAGATTTTACAACCGCTTTATCCGCAAGGTTTAGTGAAAAAATACAATGCCAATGCGCTTTGTAAAGCAGTAAGAAACCAGTTAGAAAGCGTCACTCGTCCTGAGATGACCAATAAATTCACTATGCGTGAAATGATTGAAGAAACCCTTGCTGTGTACCAAAGTCTGTATGAAAAATCGCTAGCAGAAGGACAGGCACAAGCTGATGCGGCCGCCGTAAGAAGAGTTAAAAAAAGCCTTAAACCAACAATGAAACCTTTTGATAAGCCCTCTGAGCGTCTGGTTACTCAACAGCCTACTACCCCCATTGTTCTGAGTAAAAGGAAAACTATTAATAAAGGTACTGATTATAAAGTCAGTGACAAACCTGAGCGCACGCTAGTAACGAAACCTTTGAATCCTAAAATTGTCGCTACTGAAGATGCCGACCTTAAAAAAGCACCACCGAAAAATCCTGACTCTTTAGTGCTAAAAGATAAAAAGCATGATGAGGAACTTTCAAATAGCGAGCTTCCATAAGGTCGCCCGCTATCATTATCTGATGAATGCCCGCTCCAAAGTGACCATTCCTTTACTAAAAGGAATGGTCACTTTTATGGTAAACCATCCTAGCTAATATCAGAACACCAGTATTTAGTCACGACATACTCTTCGATACCGTATTTCGAACCTTCACGACCGAATCCCGACTGTTTAACGCCACCAAACGGCGCCACTTCAGTAGAAATCAAACCCGTATTGTGACCAACCATGCCATATTCAAGACCTTCTGTCACCCGCCACGAGCGTGCAAAATCACTGCTATAGAAGTAAGCGGCAAGTCCATAAATGGTGTCATTGGCAGCACGAATAACTTCTTCTTCGCTTGAGAAAGTAAATATCGTTGCGATAGGACCAAAAATTTCTTCGCTGGCAATGTCCATGTCAGCATTCAGGTCAGTAATGACGGTCGGATTAAAACTGAGTGCTGAGGCGTCATTCTTATCGCCACCAGTGATAATTTTTGCGCCTTTATCTAGCGCGTCTTTTAATAGCGCTTGAACCTTTTCTAGGCCGTCTTTATTGATGAGCGGTCCTATATCGACGCCGTCGTCCATGCCATTGCCGACTTTAAGTTCCTTCACTTTTTTGACAAAAATATCTAAGAACTTATCTTTAATGCTGTCTTGAACATAGACGCGGTTAGCGCAGACACATGTTTGACCAGCATTGCGATATTTGGAAGCAATCAAACCATCAGCCGCCTTTTCCAAGTTAGCGTCATCAAATACAATAAACGGGGCGTTTCCACCAAGCTCTAACGACAGTTTTTTAATTGTCGGTGCACATTGTGTCATTAAGGTACGACCTACTTCTGTAGAGCCGGTAAACGATAGTTTTTGGATACGAGCATCACCGGTTAGAATTTTACCAATGACTGATGATTTACCGGTGACCACTTGGATGACACCCGCTGGAATGCCTGCTTGCTCTGCTAATACACCTAATGCTAAAGCAGAAAATGGCGTTTCAGTGGCAGGCTTAATGATAATCGTACAGCCCGCTGCTAGTGCAGGCGCAGCTTTGCGAGTAATCATCGCAGCTGGAAAGTTCCATGGGGTAATCGCAGCGCAGACACCCACTGGCTGTTTTAAGACGACATAACGCAGCTGTGACTTGGTGGCAGGAATGACATCGCCGTAGACACGCTTACCTTCTTCTGCAAACCAGCGAATAAAGCTATTAGCATAGCCAATCTCACCACGCGACTCGGTCAATGGTTTACCTTGCTCAGCGGTCATGATAATCGCTAAATCTTCTTGATTCTCATCGATAAGATCCGCCCATTTTTGCAGCAGCTCTGCACGTTCTTGAGGCGTTTTTGCCGCCCATGTTACTTGCGCTTGATGAGAATACGTGACGGCATCATTAACATCTTGCTTAGTCAGGCTTGGAATAGTACCGATAATGTCACCATTAAAAGGATTGGTAACATCAATAGTGGCACTGTTATTATTGATGTCACTGGCATCATGCCAGCCGTCTTTAATGAAGCATTGTTGTTTGAGTAAATCTGGGTTTGATAGCTTTAACGTATTTTTTGGCGTGGTTTTTGACGTAGCTTTGGACATATTTTTTTGCATAGTAACGCTCCTTGGCGTTGCGCTTATTTATAGTTATTAGTAAAACAGTTATCAATGATAATCATCATTATAAGAATGATAAAATGATAAGATGCCATTCGCAACCCTCACTAACACTTCTATCACCATTCTAAGTTAAGCGTTACTATTATGACATTCTGACAATGTCTTTAAGAAGAACTCCTTTTATCTTTATCTTTCTACTTAACTTATGCACGTATAGTCAGTTCAAAATAAAAGCGATACGATTGTGAGAACGTGCTATTGCTATCATTTTTTCTTGCTTGCTGTTCGCAGGCGTGACAGAGGCTGCAAAAAATTTATAGCCAATAGCACTGTATCGTTTTTAAAATGAATCGACTATAACTGCTGGTTATGACCCAGATAAACTCGACCTAAAGACTATGAAAATGCTTGGATACCCGTTTGGGCACGACCTAAGATTAGCGCATGGATATCGTGCGTCCCTTCATAAGTATTAACCGCTTCTAAATTCATGACATGGCGAATGACATGATATTCATCAGAAATACCATTACCACCATGCATATCACGGGCAACACGAGCAATCTCTAGCGCCTTTCCGCAGTTATTACGCTTAATCAGAGAAATCATCTCAGGCGTCGCTTTGTTATCATCCATCAAGCGTCCAACACGTAGCGCCGCTTGTAAACCAAGGGTAATCTCTGTTTGCATATTGGCAAGTTTTAACTGTACTAACTGGGTTGCTGCTAATGGACGGTCAAACTGAATGCGGTCAAGCGTATACTGACGGGCAGCTTTCCAGCAGAATTCAGCTGCGCCCATCGAACCCCATGCGATGCCGTAACGGGCCTTATTTAAACAACCAAACGGGCCTTTGAGACCACGGATATCTGGGAAAGCATTGGCTTCAGGGACGAACACTTTATCCATCACAATCTCACCAGTGACTGAGGCACGCAATGAGAACTTGCCCTCAATTTTCGGCGCTGATAAGCCTTTCATACCTTTTTCTAAGACAAAACCTCGTATTTTACCTTCGTCATCTTTTGCCCAAATAACAAACACATCAGCAATCGGACTATTGGTAATCCACATCTTATTACCAGTTAGCTCATAACCTCCAGCAACTGCGCGTGCACGCGTCAACATCGAAGCAGGATCTGATCCTGAATCTGGCTCGGTCAAACCAAAGCAGCCGACATATTCGCCAGTGGCAAGTTTAGGGAGATATTTTTCTTTCTGCTCTTCAGTGCCATACGCCCAAATTGGATGCATGACCAAGCTTGACTGCACACTCATCGCTGAACGGTAGCCTGAATCCACAGCTTCTATTTCCTTAGCAACTAGACCGTAAGCAACATGAGACAATCCTGCGCAGCCATAACCTTCAATGGTCATGCCAAGCAAGCCCATCTCACCCATTTGGCGCATAATATTGCGATCAAAGTGCTCATGGCGGTTGGCTTGTACGATACCGGGCATGAGCTCTTTTTGACAAAATTGCTGTGCGCTGTCGCTGACTATGCCTTCTTCTTCAGTTAATTGATCGCGCAATAAGAAAGGATCTTCCCAGTCAAAGCTAGGGCTAGACGTAGTATGTAAAATGTTAAGAGCTGACATAGTAATTTCCTTGGCTATGCTGTGCAATTGGTTAAATATTAATAAGATGTCGATCTTTTAAAAACCTGCTTCGCCATGCTAAGTTACGTTTTGAGCCGCAAAACTATTTCAACAGAACGCAGCGCTACTGTAAATCTTTAAACGGTTCATATTCACCTTCTCTAGGATCATAGATCATTATCGAACCATTGGCATTAACCTTATAGCGATTACGAACATGACCAACGTAAGGATCGCCACCGCAGATTTCATCATGAATTTCAATAGCGGCAAACTCCCAAGTTGTCGCTATGGTGTCATCATAAGTCTCTGAGCGAAACTGTAAGCAATCAAGACCTGCAACCTTCGTTTGCTTTAAAGCCATTAGTAATAATTCAAATGCCGCCCTCTCGGTGATACCTAGCAGAGTCGATTGGTTGTCGACTAAGCCAACTGTTTGCTTTGATTCGGACAGTGGATAACAAGCCGTCAGTAAGACGATTAAAATAAAACAAACGCTTGCTTTGAGGTGCTGCACATCTAACTCACTTAACTTTCTATTTCATTAAAGTAGTATTCGTTATTGTGGAAACACTTAACTATATGTGTATGATGAAAGATACCTAAAACAAGTTAAATAGGAAAGGATATAATTTTATCCCATGTAAAATTGACTTTAGTCACGACAAACCGATAGTCAAAAGCTATGATTTTAAGGAATAGGAATGCTTATGCCGACTTTATACACAAGCCCATACCGAATAATTCCTCTGCTCACCGTGTTATTACTAGGTTTAACAGCTTGCACACCAACAACGGATACCGTTAGCGATAACGACGTTGATAATACTAGTGAGGTCAAAGTCGATGAGCGCATGGCTACCGATATCTCGCCCTCTGGCTCTTTTACTACCAATAGCCTTGATAATATAAAGATCGGTGCTACCTTTGACCCGCAGATATTAACGCAAAACACTGAAACTTTGGGCAACTGCTTCGGCGCACAAATCCCCTCTCATCCTGCTGCCGACTACATGATTATCGATAATACGGTAGTTGAAATAAGCACGTGGAGCAAAGATATTTCATCGGCCTATGGTGTTACGACTGGTGATAGCCTTGATCAGCTCTATGCTAAGCATGACGGTCAATCACCTGAGGTCGAATACAGTCCTTACGGCAATCCTAACGAAAATATTATCATTTACTATTGGTATGAAGATAATGGTCAAATTTTAGGCACTAAATATCAAGTTGATAATGGTATCGTGACTAGTATTAGTATTGGTCTTGAATCAGCGTTGAGGTTATGGGAAGGTTGTGCTTAAATAGCTACGATAGATTTAGATAGGTGATCATGACAGCATTTTTATGTAATTTATAAGGTATTTTTACCCAACTCATCAAACTTAAGCCCGAACTTCATCAGATACTTACGCAACCTATCACTGTCATTCGGACTTTTTAGCTTATCTCTTGAATTAGCATACAGATAGCGCCCAGCCGTTGCTTGGTTCTTATGTTGGATACAAACCTCAATCACATACGCCAATTGCACCGCATCAAAAGGATCAATAGTAATGAGGGTTCGTTCATCAAGATACTGACTTAAAACAGTATGGCTACCCTGTTCTGCCATTTCCCTATTTAAAGCGGGTTTAGGCTCATTTCCACTTAGGCTATTTTGTGACTGTAGAATATTACTTATTGGTAGTAACCATAACTCTTTTAACCGCTCAATCTCCGCTTGCACATCCTCCACTCTAATAGCTTTACTTTCAGCAAGCGTAGTCAGCCGAATCATACTGGCGGTCAAATCGCGAAAGTTGCCTTGCCATGTCGCATCAGCACTCATGGCAAAGGATTCATACAGCTGCCGTGCTTCTACAGTAAAGCGATATTGCTGCTGTTGCTCGCTACCCAAACGTGCCAGCTCATAATCGATATTGGCAGGTAAATCCTCTAGTCTATCTTTAAGTGATGGCAAAAAAAATGTCCATGTGTTGAGCCGTGCAAATAAGTCCGCACGAAACTCGCTATTGGCAACCGCTTGCCGCAAGTCTTTATTGGTTCCTGCCATTAGTTGAAACGAGACGTTAATCGGCGCATCACTACCCAGCGGATAAAAGCGCTGCTCCTCTAGTGCCGTTAATAACATTGCTTGCTCATCCAGTCCCAATTCACCAATTTCATCTAAGAATAATAAACCGTTATCCGCTGATTTAAGTAGGCCATCACGATTGCTCGCTGCACCCGTAAATGCGCCTTTGACATGACCAAACAGCACACTCATTGCCGTGTCACCACGCAAAGTGGCACAATTGACCTCGACGAACTTATCCAAAGCATATTTAGCTTGTGTCGTACTGTCAGATTTTATCTTTTTCAGGGCGTAGATTTGGCTTGCCAATTGCGACTTGCCTGCCCCTGTTGCGCCCATCAATAATATTGGTGCGGTCGAGCGCGTAGCGACCTTTTCGATATCGGAGATGAGCTGTTGATAAGCAGCGTTTTGAGTGACGAGATTGGCTTGCAAGGTTTGCCAATGCTGCTGCTTTTCCGCCTCAAAGCGTGCGCGTAAACCATCATAACGCGAGACATCTAAATCTATTACTTGATAGCGACCTTGCGGATCAGCTTGGTCAGGTCTCGAACAAGGAGAAGTTTGCAGTAAATCAGCAGGAATAAATCCTGCCTCAACCAATAAAAACCAGCAAATCTGCGCGACATGCGTACCCGTAGTCAAATGCAGCAAATAATCAGTATTATCCCGAAACTCAAACGCTGCCGCGAAATCATACAGTTCGGCATAGACATCGGCAAAATCCCACGGACTAGATAACGAGACATGATGACCAATAACTTGTGTCTGCGGGCTGACCTGTGCCACATCATCTTTGATAATCTTAAATAGACGCTTGTCACGGGTGCTATATAAAATATGCAGCTCATCAACCAGCAGCTCATCATGCAAACCTAAACTCACCGTAGGCCGCCAGCGTTGCCAACGCTTATCGTTAAAGCCATTGTCTAAAGTGGTGCCGAGGAAGCCGATGACGGCAGTTTTGTTAGCCACGTTTTTGTTTAACTGGTTGTTATTAAGCATGGTTATCTCTTTTTTATTCGCAAAGTAAACACTGATAAGTAAATTAACTTTTCCATTTTATATGTTTATGCAATGCTTTTAAGCAGCGGGTATCCTTTCGGTTCCAAACTTTTATTCGACTGTATTTATCATCACTTGCTCGACAACCTTATTATAACCACCGTCTAAATCAATATTTTGAGATGCATAATGAGAATATACTGAAAAACTAACAGTCAATATACTTGGTAGTAATATGCTAAATGCATAAGCTTTAGCATGTTTGTCTGTCCAATTATCAGGCAGCAGTAGTTGAAATATTTTTACAATAACGGTCACCGTTATTGTTACATTGACTATTACCATCGATTTCGTCAGCCACGATACTGTAAATATCAATACCCACAGAATAGTATTATTAAAATAGTTGAAATATGTCTCTGGTCTAGATAATGCATACTTAGCACAACCTATAATGAATGCCCAAGTAATTATTGCTATGACTATCAAGATATATACTGTAGACCCCAAGACTGAATAAGGGTATAAACCTACTAATAGCATCCCAAATAAGAAACTCATAAGGGTACCTATTTTTATCATTCGATTTGACAACTCTATAGTCAGCACAACTGCCAATGTCATGAAAAATAAAAATACGTGTGAAATATTAAAGAGCCCACTACGCATAGTCAGTACGGCAACCGAACCCAATATACATGTGATAATCATTCGTGTGCTTATCGATAGCTTACTGATTAGCAGTTGGATAGGTGCCAGTAGCGATTTTAGTACTCTAGCTAGATTTATCATTTATTAATTTTTCGCTTTCTGTAAGAACGATCATTAGTGTACAAATCATTTAGCACAACTCCTACTAGTTAAATATAAATAATTCTATAAATGTAGAATTATTTATATTACCACTCACTTACGCATATATCTAAAGCATTTATAATATGTTGCGCATTTATTTTTTTGCTATAAATATCAAATACTTAATATAAATATTAGATACAATTTTAAAACTTGGCACAGCCTTCGCATTATATAAAGTACAGCTTATTCAATAATAAATGATATTTTTAAATCTAAGGAAAGTGCTATGCAACCAACCACTCATAATATTATTCAGGACGGTGGAACTCCTATCAGACTTTGGACAAAAGGCGTACCTGTTGACCCAAAAGCTCATGACCAACTTATCAAAGCTTCGCAAATGCCGTTTATTTATAAATGGCTTGCGGTAATGCCTGATGTGCATGTTGGTATTGGCGCGACTATCGGTACGGTGCTACCGACCAAAGAAGCCATTATTCCAGCAGCGGTCGGTGTCGATATCGGTTGCGGTATGATGGCAGTGCAAACTACTCTGACCGCTGATGATTTACCCGATAACTTGCTGGGTTTGCGTACTGAACTTGAAAAAGCCATTCCGCATGGTCGTAGTAAAACTCGTGGACGCGGTTCACGTCGTGATGTTGGTGCCTGGTCAAATCCTGATAATAGCGTAATGGATGGTTGGGGAACGTTAGTCGATGATTTTAACTATATAGCCCAAAAGCATCCTAAGCTTAAAAACACCAATAATCTTAATCATTTGGGAACGCTAGGGACGGGCAATCACTTTGTAGAAGTCTGCTTGGATGAGACCAATCAAGTGTGGATTATGCTGCATTCAGGTTCGCGCGGTGTCGGTAATGCTATTGGTCGCTACTTTATCGAGCTGGCACGTGAAGATATGCGCAAGTGGTTTATTAACTTGCCTGATAAGGACTTGGCTTACTTTGCCGAAGGTACAGAGCATTTTGATGACTATTGGTTTGCAGTGGGTTGGGCGCAGCGATTCGCCTTTAAAAACCGTGAAATCATGATGGAAAAAGCGATTAAGGCGCTGCGTCAAATCATCACTAAGCCCTTTGATGCCAAGGTCAAAGCGGTAAACTGTCATCATAACTATGTGGCAAAAGAAGAGCATTACGGCGAAGAAATATTTGTCACTCGCAAAGGTGCAGTACGTGCTCGCGTTGGTGAATACGGTATCATTCCTGGCTCAATGGGCGCAAAGTCCTTTATTGTGCGTGGTAAAGGTAATGAGGAATCGTTTTGCTCTTGCTCGCATGGCGCTGGACGTGTGATGTCACGGACTGAGGCGAAAAAAATATTTACGGTCGCCGATCAAATTGCGCAAACCGAAGGGGTTGAATGTCGTAAAGATGCCGAAGTGATTGATGAAATTCCAGCAGCTTATAAAAATATTGATGATGTGATGAATGCGCAAAGTGACTTGGTGGAAGTTGTGCATACGCTGCGTCAGGTGGTTTGTGTTAAGGGTTGAGACACAGTAATCTAACCAAAAAAATAATATATACTTTTTCGAACTAAAAAAATTGAGGGAAATATAATGAATAAATCTTGGCAATGCCCTTATTGTTACCACCATGCAACTATCACTGATGAGAATATTTCTGGCACTGACTATAGCTTTTTTGATGGAAACAAACATAAACAAACTCTAAATTTTCAAGTTGAGTCAATTACATGCCCGAACCCTACGTGTGGAGAATATACGATTAAAGCAATTTTAAGGCATTCAAGTACTTTTAAATTACTTGAATTATGGAAGTTGAGACCTCAATCAGCGGCTAAACCCTTACCTAACTATATTCCTGAAGCTATAAAAGAAGATTATAAAGAGGCATGTCTAATTTTAAATTTGAGTTCTAAAGCATCAGCAACGTTAGCTCGACGTTGTTTGCAAGGAATGATAAGAGACTTTTGGATAATAAAACCTCAAAACCTTTTTCAAGAAATAGAGTCTATTAGAGACAAAGTAGAGCCAGATACTTGGGAAGCTATTGATGTAGTCAGAAAAATAGGCAATATTGGTGCTCATATGGAGAAGGATATTAATCAAATTGTCGAAGTAGATGAAAATGAAGCAGGCTTGCTTATTGGTTTGATAGAAATGCTTATCGAAGAATGGTACGTTAGTCGATATGAACGCCAACAACGTTTAGAGAAAATTAAACAACTTGGACAAGATAAAGATGTCCAGCGAAAAACGAAAAGTGGCTCCATTGCTCCAGACCAACAAATAATTTAAAAGGATGAATAAGGTTAAAAACTTTAATCTCTAAAAGGAAATCAGAATGAAACTCGCAGAAGCCCTACTTATCCGCAGCGATATGCAAAAGAAGCTTGCCCAGCTCAAAGGACGAATTCGCAGTAATGTCAAAGTCCAAGAAGGCGATACGCCAAGCGAAGACCCTAATGAGCTGATGATCGATGCCAGCCAAATTATTAGCGAATTATTCGCATTGATCGAACGCATTCACCGTACCAATGCCATTGCTAAGACGGATAAAGGTCAATCGATGCTGACACTATTGGTTGAGCGTGATACCTTAGAGATGCGCCATAAGTTATTGATTGAGGCAATTGAAGCCACTGATACTGAAGCTGATCGCTATAGCCATCGTGAGATTAAATGGAATATCATAGTCTCGGTTGCAGGATTACAAAAGCAAGCTGATGACATCGCGATGAAATTACGCAAAATTAATATTGTTATTCAAGCCAATAACTGGCAGATTGATTTGGTTGAATGATTTGCTTAAATAACAATGTTAAACCACATATTTTAGAGTTTTCTACGTGCTGAATATAAGCGCATAGACGACCCCTTTGGGGCCGGCTGGGCGAGTGTCAGACCCCAAACTTACACAGCAGGGGGTTGAAAATATACTGTAGTGTCGACTACGCGTTGCGGGCAGACGCCTTTTTTACACCTCATGCCCCGTACACGTCACTGGTCACAAAGTACTATTTAAACCTTACCACCAGACACTGACAGTCGGTTTCAATTTATTTAGTTAATCAGAATACCTTTGAAAATTCTATTTATGAGCAAGGAGTAACAACTGTCTGGGAGACAGTTGTCCGCAGCGCAAGACGGAAGGCTGTGCCTGTAGATATTTTCCTTGCAAGCCTTCAGGAGGAATAAGCGAAGCACTGCTTTGCCCAACGTAAGACAAGAGCTGTGCTCGCAGTTAGCAGTGCTCTTGTCTTAACGGCTCTCAGGTTTCAATTTTATTTTTATTGCTCTCTACTATTTATATTTTTATAAAACCTATTCAACTACCCTTACGCGATGAATGTCATCAAAAAACTCTAAAAGCATCCCAAAAAATAAGAAAGTCTCACATCATGCCAATATCAAAAACCAAACCTCTCAAAATCGATGGCAACACTGGCGAAGGCGGTGGACAAATTATCCGTACCGCATTGTCTTTATCTATGTTAACCGGCACCCCAATTGAGATAGTTAATATTCGGGCTGGACGTGCCAAACCTGGATTGATGCGTCAACATTTAATGTGCGTGCAAGCGTCACAAGCGATATCAGCTGCCAGCGTGTTAGGCGCACATTTAGGTAGTACGGCATTTAGCTTTACGCCCAATACGATTAACTCAGGCGATTATATTTTTGATATCGGCTCGGCTGGTAGTACTAGTCTTGTGCTCCAAACCTTGCTCCCTGCCCTGCTGTTTGCTAATACCGATAGCAAAACTGCTTCAACCGTAACGATTAAAGGCGGCACTCACAATCCATTGGCGCCAACTACGGATTTTTTACAACATGCGTTTATTCCTGCGCTTACTAAGCTGGCTATGCAAGTAGATATTGAATGTCTGCAAGCAGGCTTTGCGCCCGTTGGGGGTGGCACTATTAAAGCAACGATAGCGCCGTTTTTGCGCCGTGCTGATAGGTTACCGTTTAAACTAATGGAACGCGGTGAGCTTATCAGCATAGAGTTGGTTGCCAGTGTGCTGAATTTAGAGTACGACATTTGCCAACGTGAACTTGCCAGCGCGAAAGCGCTATTGGTTGAATCTGGAATCGACGAAACACTTATTACCACAAGATGTAATAAACTGATTGGTATTGGAGAAGGCAATACTTGCTACGCGAAAGTAACTCATAAAGTTGCTGCAACCCACAATCATGAACAAAATCACCAAGAGATGTTTACTTTGCTCGGAGAAAAGCGCACTTCGGCTGAAAAGATAGGCAATCGCTTAGCAGGACTGGTGAAGCGTTACTTGTTTAAAACCGATGCATTAGTCGACGAGTATCTAACCGATCAGTTGCTGCTTCCTTTAGCTTTATCCGGCGGCGGTGAGTTTACCGCGCGCGTCATCAGTCAGCATACCGAGACTCAAGCTTGGTTAATAGAACAGTTCTTACCGGTTAAAATTACCTTTGACATTATTGATAACGATAGAACAATAGTCAAGATTATGGCTTAAAACGAGTGGGCTGCAGAAATCGAGTTAGCACACTGTTACCCAATTACACCGATGCAGTGATATCATAAGCGTATAATGTGCGCGTTAATTATAAGTTAAGATAAAGCTAGCTTACTTCCAAACCATCTGTATCGATGATTGGGGTATATTGCTTTTATCTCTTACTAGTAATTAGCGCGTTTTTTAACTTTCATGTCTTATTGTTGAGCGTTGCTATGCCCCAATCTCGTACCAATCTAAATCCCAAACCTGACCATAACTCTCCTTATTTGACCGGTGTATTGCTGCGCTATAGCACCTTTGGCGCTGCTATATTACTGTTCTTAGCGGGCGTACTATTATTTAATTGGTGGCTGATTGTGATTGGCGGTATTGGGGTCGCTATAGGTATTTATGATTTGCTGCAATCAAAACACTCTATATTAAGCAACTACCCGATCGCAGGGCATATCCGCTATGTACTGGAGGATTTTCGTCCTGAGATTCGTCAGTATTTACTTGAAGATGATAAAGAACAAGTGCCGTTTTCGCGTCAGCAGCGCGCCTTGGTCTATCAACGTGCCAAAAATGTCAGCGATACCAATGCTTTTGGTACGCTTGATAATTTATATGCTCATGGCAAAGAGTGGTTTTTACAATCAGCAATTAGCGAACCGTTAAAAAATAAAGATTTTCGTATTATTGTTGGCGGCGAGCGTTGTCAGCAGCCGCATGATATGTCAGTGTTTAATATCTCAGCGATGAGCTTTGGCAGTTTATCAGCCAATGCCATTATGGCGCTCAATCAAGGCGCAAAGATGGGCGGCTTTACCCATGATACTGGTGAAGGAGCTATCAGTCCTTATCATCGTAAGTTCGGTGGCGACTTGATTTGGGAGCTGGGCACGGGTTATTTTGGTTGCCGCGATGACCATGGCAATTTTGATCCACAATCCTTTGCTGAAAAAGCCGTCGACCCACAAGTTAAAATGATAGAAATAAAACTATCACAAGGTGCGAAACCCGGACAAGGTGGCGTGCTGCCTGCAGAAAAAATTACCCAAGAAATCGCTGATACCCGCCAAGTGCCAATGGGACAAGATTGCGTATCGCCCTCTTCACACTCAGCTTTTAGTAATCCACGTGAGCTGGTCGCATTTTGGCAACAACTACGTGAACTGTCAGAAGGTAAACCGGTTGGCTTTAAGCTTTGTATTGGTCAGCCGTGGCAATTTATGGCGATTGTTAAAGCCATGATTGAAGCCGACAACTATCCTGACTTTATCGTCATTGACGGTGCTGAAGGCGGTACAGGTGCAGCACCGGTAGAGTTTATGGATAACGTCGGCATGCCAATGGTCGATGGTTTCTTATTAGTACACAATACTTTAGTCGGTGCCGGTATCCGTGACAAAATTAAGCTCGGCGTCAGCGGTAAAATCGTCTCCGGCTTCGATATTGCACGTCTGATCGCATTGGGCGCAGACTGGTGTAACTCAGCACGTGGCTTTATGTTTGCCGTAGGTTGTATTCAATCGCGCTCATGTCATACCAATACTTGCCCGACAGGCGTTGCAACGCAAGACCCTTATCGTCAAAAAGCACTCGATGTGCCCAGCAAAGCGGATCGTGTCGCAAGCTTCCATAAGAACACGCTCAAATCACTTGCCAGCATCGTAGGTGCGGTTGGTCTGCAACATCCGAGTCAATTGCAGCCTTATCATATCGCGCGCCGTTTGGATGACGGGCAGATTAAGCTATTGTCTAAATTCTTCTATTTTACCGATAAGGGCGCGCTGCTCAATAATAGCGCGCGCGCGGACGTGTTTAATCAAATGTGGGTGATGGCAAATGCTGATAGCTTCTTAGCCAATAACGATGCCTTAATTGCTTATAATCAAGACTCGCGTGATAAAGGTAAAGAAACCAGTGCGACAACAGATCAGGGTCTTGGGAGTTTTGTGAATATCACTGGCGGTGGGCGGTTAATCGGTAACGTTAACAACACTTTTCGCGACTTTCCACCTACAAGCGACTAAGCACTATTAAGTAGTTAAGATAGACAAACTCTGTCCACATGATAAAAGATACGTCATTGATGCCAAGCTCCATTTTTACTAGATCTCACACCATACTAGCAGCAGCACTTATGGCATTTAGTATAAGTGCTTGCCAGCCAACGGACACCCATAGCACTGCCCCTGGTGCGACTGACTGGTCGTGTCAGTCACAGAAATCGCCGTTTGCTTATAGTGTTTGTTATGTTCAATCTGAAGTATTAGCTGGCGAACGTTATTCACTACAGCTATTTTGGCAGCAAGCTAATAGTACTCAGCCGTTACTGTCTTTTGATAACTTATTAACGACTTTGCCAGCAGAACAAACGCTGAATTTTGCCATGAACGCTGGCATGTACAACGAGAATTACGCGCCTATCGGCTATACCGTTATCAAAGGTAAAGAGGTACGTGCGTTAAACCTTAAAGAAGGTGGTGGCAACTTTCACTTATTGCCTAATGGTGTGATGTGGTGGGATAAGACTGGTACAGTGCAAATCACCGAAAGCAACACCTTAGAAGAGCAGCTAAAAAATGGTCAAGCCCAACCTTGGTATGCCACTCAATCGGGCCCTATGCTGGTTATTAATAATGAGATTCATCCGCAGTTTAACCCTAATAGCACATCAACCAAGCTTCGTAACGGCGCAGGCGTTTGCAGTGATGGCAGCATGCGGTTTGTTAATAGTGAGGAGCCTGTGACATTTTATCAATTTGCAGCGCTGTTCAAAGACGATCTAAAGTGTCCAAATGCGCTGTTTTTGGATGGTGGTATCGCTTCAGCGTTGTATGCGCCCAGCATCGATAAACACGATAAAAAAGAGATGGGTGTTATCATTGGGCTCATTGAAACTAAGAAGTAGCCGTTATGAATTATAACGGCTACTTCTTATTAAGTGATTTATTACTGAAATGAGCCAAATAATGCTCAAAACCGTTACTACCGTGCCATATAGTTGGTCATCTCTTCGACTCCATGCAACGTCATCGGATACATTTTATTATCGAATAACTTTTTAATCTCAACGATGGTTTGGGTATATTGCCAATAGGCAGGATTCTCAGGATTGAGCCAAGCCACTTTATCAAAATGTGCTAATACCCTTTTTAACCAGACAATACCTGCTTCATTATTCATATACTCTACACTGCCGCCGACCGTCATCAGCTCATAAGGCGACATCGACGCATCACCAACGAATATGACACGATACTCTCGTCCATATTTATTAAGCAGCTCAAAGGTTGGCATCGGTGCGCTATGGCGACGGTCATTGTCTTTCCACACATAATCATACAAACAATTATGAAAATAAAAGAACTCTAAGGTCTTAAACTCATTTTTGGCTGCAGAAAATAGCCTTTCTAACGCTTCGACATGGATATCCATACTACCGCCGACATCGAACAGCATCAGCACCTTGACGCGGTTACGGCGCTCAGCCTGCATATGAATATCAAGCACGCCTTTTTTGGCAGTGCGTTTAATGGTTTCATGAATATCAAGCTCATCAGCGCTACCTGTACGCGCAAACTGGCGCAGATTGCGCAATGCCATCTGAATTTGACGGGTACCAAGCTGACTGTCGTCATCAAGGTTGCGGTATTTACGCTGCTCCCAAACTTTGGCTGCGCTGCGTTTACGCGATTCGCCACCAACACGTACGCCTTCTGGATGATCGCCATAAGCACCAAATGGCGATGTGCCACCTGTGCCGACCCACTTACTACCGCCCTGATGACGCTCTTTTTGCTCCTTGAGGCGTTCTTCTAATGCTTTCATCAACTCTTCAAGTGAGCCGTACTTTTTAAGCAATCGACGCTGCTCATCGGTCAGATTTTTGGGATCTAATTTTAAATCTAACCACTCTTTAGGAATATCCGTTAGCTTAGCCAACAGCTCATCCATATCGAGACTATCAACGCCCTCAAAATAATCTGCCATCGCCCGATCAAATTTATCAAAATGGCGCTCGTCTTTGACCATGCATAGCCGAATCAGCCGGTACATGTCTTCACGGCTGGCAAAGGTAGATAATTTTGCATCTTCAGGATGTGGCTGCATCATCAACCCTTGCTCAAGCGCGGCATTTAGATCAAGCAGCTCACGCGTACTGACAGGCACGCCGTAAGTACGCAAGGTATAGAATAGTTTGATAAACATAAGATATGCATCACTTATTGGCTGATATGGTTACGATTTGGACCTGTGTATGAGCTTGGTCATGTCCATTAAAAGCTCAGATCATGACCTCATTGTAAATAACAATGCTTAACGGCGAATCATACTTAACGACGCATAATATTGGCAAAGCGCTGGAGCAGGCTCACATCAGCTTCGTTTTTAAGCAAAGCACCATATAACGGCGGAATAGATTTTTCACCGCGCAAGTTTTCCTCTAATTCTGCTTGTGCCATATCATCGGCAAGTAATAGCGTTAACCAATCGACCAATTCTGAGGTTGATGGTGGCTTTTTGAGCCCTTGAATATTACGTAGCTTATAAAAGATATCAAGCGCATCATTGACCAGCTTTTCTTGAATATTAGGAAAATGCACTTCAATGATTTGGCGCATGGTTTCTTCTTCTGGGAAATCAATATAATGGAAGAAGCAACGACGTAAAAATGCATCCGGTAGCTCTTTTTCATTGTTTGAAGTGATAATTACTACTGGGCGTTGCTCAGCGGTGATGGTCTCACCGGTCTCATAAACATAAAAAGACATCTTATCAAGTTCGTGTAGCAGATCATTTGGGAATTCAATGTCCGCTTTATCAATCTCATCAATCAATAGTACGCTACGCTCTTTACTGGTAAAGGCATCCCACAATTTACCCGGCTTGATATAGTTGCCAATCTCATACACCTTATCATCACCCATTTGCGAATCACGCAGACGCGATACCGCATCGTATTCATACAGCCCTTGCTCTGCTTTAGTAGTCGATTTGATATGCCATGTAATCAGTGGCATACCTAAACTTTCGGCAACTTCTTCTGCCAGTAAAGTCTTACCGGTACCCGGCTCACCTTTGATCAGCAATGGCTTTTGTAACGTCATCGCTGCGTTGACTGCCAGCTGTAAATCATCGGTGGCAATATAGCTTTGCGTGCCAGTAAATTTTTTCTTCGTTTTATCCGCTGTGGTCATAATCAAGTCTCAGTTATTGTTATACGTTAAAGGATTTAAGCGTAATAAAAGGGTTATAAGCAATCGATGAATGATAAATAATCATTTAGACTAGCACAGCATTGTTGATTGCCAAAATACTCATGCGTTCGCAGATACTAACAACTCTTACATATTTTTGAATGCGCTCAATTACTCAAGTTAACCAGTAAAGAGCAAACCATCTCACATAAAAAAAGACACACACGGTGTCTTTTAAGATCATAAGAAAATCATGATGAAGCTAAAGTTAGAAGTAATATATATTAAAAACTAAAAGTATTAAGGCTGGTCAGCATCTTTAGACACTTTTTTAAGCAGCTTATTATCTTTTTTTAGACTAATCTCTGTCTCAGAATTTACTACTGGCACTGACGCGTCAGACTCTGTTGCCATATAGTTACCGGACGCCAGCTGCATATTAGCTTGGGTATCCTCAGAGGTATGCCGACGGGCTTTGTCTAAACTCGATTCAAATGCTCCGCGAATGAGCTGCCAAACAAAGCCAACAAACAAGCCCACCACCAGCACGACTAATATGGGTAATAAGTTCGCAATCGCGCCAGCCGTGTCTTTCATCATAATGGCATAAACAACACTGATACTGGCCGGTGCAATCACACTGGGGTCGCCAAGTGCAGTCCCTGGAGCGAGCAAAACGGCAAACAATATCATCCAGCTCATACCACCCAATGGCCGTGGTAATACCCGAGCAACCAGCACCCAAAGTACCAATACGATAATGACACCGCCAAGATACGCATACATCGGTAAGTCTGCTGCCGGAACGTCTTTTACCAACTGCCCCCACCAAATAGCAATCTCACCAAGAATGTCACTAATGGCTTCTAGCGGTAAGCTATGTAAGAGATTTTTTAACCAGTCCATGCGTTTTTATTACCTGCGTTTGTCAATAATGCGGGATATTGATGATAGTAACCATGTTAATCAGTGCCTAGTTTATCACGACTATTCACCAAAATGAATGACACTAAATGTTTCATATATGTCTATCTACTATTTTTAAAAAAGCAAATTAAGAAAGAGAACTAAGAAATAGAATTTAATAAAACGAATTTAAAGCTTTCATTTTGAACCTTCTTAAAGCCTTTTTTAGAGCATTTGCTAATCATAAATATTGTCTTGGGCTTCGCGTGCACGCAACTCTGCTTGGCGGCGCATGACATCTTGTGGTGGCATCTGCACGAAATACCCTTGCGACTGTAATTTTGCCAATACTTCTGCTTTGTCGACACGAGCAAGGGTTGGCGTGGCTGCCAAATCTAAATGCATGACAAACTTGCTACGACCTAAGCTGGCACGAAAGTCTTTCGGTAGGACACCCAGCCAATCCTTAATCTCGTCGGTATCGTTAGGATAATCAGGACGCGCAACATAGACATACATATCATCATGTTTGGAGAATTTATAAATATCGCAATGCATAAGAACAACCTATCAGAAACTATCGTCATAGGTTAGCATATTTCAAGCAAACATCATTAGTCGCTTTACGTTTTGATATGGTAAATCGCTTTAAAAGCTATGCGCTACAATAGACATAAAAACGTTCACATCCTATAAGGTTTGGCGAATTATCCTGATAAAAAGTGATTTTTGCCAAAATTATTCACTTTAATACCTTTGATGACTTGTAAAAAAGCTGTGAACCTTCCATAATAAAAGCGTTTTTCAGGAGAGAGTCTTTAGCATCAAATTAGTTACGCTCAGATCAATGAGCATGAGCTGACAGCCGCTATATGACCACCGAAGGCGCATCCACCCTGCCAATCGCTCAGGTAAAAGGACTGAAAAACACATGTCACAACGGTTTATCTGTATCGCGCTGATAGGCGTATTGCACTCTAAACCTTAGGCATAACAAATCTGGAGAGCGGTAAGGACGGACGACGCCTTACCCACCGAAGGGGAGAAAACGCGACATCATTAGCTTTTTAAAAACAGACAATGATGGGTCGTGTTGAAAATCTCAGGTTACAGGACAGATAGGGCTTTTACCTAAACCGACGTTCAGCGTTTGTTTGGTGAATTGCTTTGTATTTTTTCTGTACCACCCTTTGATGTGATATTCGCGCCATGCGATATTGCTTCTCGCTACTATGATAATGTGCATCAGCTATGATACTTTTCATCGAGTACGACTGATGTACACTTAAGGATTTGTTATGACCGCTACTCAAGATATCACTGCTCAAGATACCACTACTCAAGATACCCATAGCCAAGCTCCTCAGCGCACGCCCCTTTACCAGTCTCACGTTGATAGTGCTGGCAAACTGGTGGACTTTTCTGGCTGGGAATTGCCTATTCATTACGGCTCACAAATCGAAGAACACGAAGCCGTTCGTAGCGATGCCGGTATGTTTGATGTCTCACATATGGTTATTGTTGATGTGAAAGGCAGTGAGGCCAAAGCGTGGCTACAAAAGCTGCTCGCTAATGATGTTGATAAACTAAAAACAGTTGGTAAAGCCCTATATTCCCCTATGCTTAATGAGCAAGGCGGCATCATTGATGACTTAATCGTTTACTTATCGAATAGCGAAGAAACGGCATACCGTATCGTATCAAATGCTGGAACGCGTGATAAAGATATGGCGCATTTTGAAAAAACTGCTAAAGAATTTGATGTTGCGTTAACTGAGCGCACAGAGCTTGCTATGCTTGCCGTTCAAGGACCAAATGCGGTTGAAAAACTGGCACAAGTTAAACCTAGCTGGACTGATACTTTAACAGCGATTAAGCCTTTTGTTGGTGCCGACTTAACGGATATCGAAGGCGCAGATTGGTTCGTCGCCCGTACCGGTTATACCGGTGAAGATGGCCTCGAAGTCATCATGCATGGCGATGATGCTCCAGCGTTCTTTGAGCAATTAAAAGCCAATGGCGTTAAACCTGCTGGTCTTGGCGCTCGTGATACCTTGCGTATGGAAGCTGGCATGAACCTTTATGGTCATGACATGGATGAAGGTATCAGCCCTTATGAATCAAACATGGGTTGGACACTTGCGTTAAAAGACGAGCGTGACTTTATTGGTCGTGAGGCACTTGTTAATAAACGCAAACAGTCAAAAGATGACAATACTGCCATGAAGCAAGTTGGCCTATTAATGACCAGCCGTGGCGTATTACGTGAAGGCATGGAAGTGACCATCAATCAAGGCACTGATAAAGAGCAAAAAGGTATCATTACTAGTGGCACCTTCTCCCCTAGCCTCAAAAACTCTATCGCCATCGCCCGTGTTCCTGCTACCCTAGCAGACGATGATAATGTGCAAATTGATCTGCGCGGCAAAGGTAAATTCGTCGATGTACGCGTTCTTAAGCTACCGTTTGTTCGTAATGGCAAACAGCAGTTTGACTCATAGGCGTCATAAATTCTATTATTAGCTTCTACTATTTTTATTAAGTAACCTCTATCACTTAGGAGAGAGACCATGAGTAACATCCCAGCAGAACTAAAATACATCGCCAGCCACGAGTGGTTACGCTTAGAAGACGACGGTACTATTACTGTTGGTATCACTGACCATGCGCAAGAGCTATTGGGTGATGTGGTATTTGTAGAATTGCCAGACGTGGGTGACATCATCGCAGTTGATGACGAAATCTCAGTGGTTGAATCAGTAAAAGCGGCCTCTGACGTTTATGCGCCTATCTCAGGTGAAGTCGTTGCGATTAACGAAGCACTAGAAGATGATCCAGAGATCATCAACTCTGACCCATACGGTGAAGGTTGGTTCTTTAGAATGAAGCCTGACAATATGGCTGACTACGAAGCATTACTGTCTGCTGATGAGTACGAAAGCGAGCTGTAATATTAGCTTTACTTACTCATATAAAAGCGAGGTTTGATTTAAGTCTCAGTTTTATCTAGAAAAAATACGACTCCTTATTATAGATACTAGCGTCAGCTGGTATCTGTACTTTTTACTTATTTAAAAGCTTTTACTAATGAAAGATTTTTGCTAATTAAAGGCTCTTGCTATTTAAAAGTGCCTACTCGTTAAAAGCGCTGAATCGGCCAATTTATTACTTCCAATCGCTATCTCGTTTATTCGTATTAATCACTTGTCAGTTTATCTTAAAGATGTGCAATCGATAATGACTCAAGTTGATTACTCAATCCCCAGCATGGATCCTAATATGAACCCCAACACTCATAGTAAAGACAGCCTCGCTACGCCTAATCATACCCCGCAGCTACAAGCGTTTCGCGACATAGTAGAGTCGCGCCGTTCAGTACGCCGTTTTACGGACACGCCAATACCTGACGATGTATTAGCAGACTGTCTGCGTCTGGCTATGCTAGCGCCGAACTCTAGCAATCTACAGCCATGGGAGTTTTATGTTATCGATGATGCTGATAATCGCAAACGCGCGGTCAAAAACTGCATGAATCAAAATGCGGCAAAAACATCAGCGCGCTTAATCGCTGTCGTTGCTCGTACTGACGTTTGGCATGACCATGCTAAGCAGATTCTACGTGAATATCCTGATACACCGGTTCCAAAAAAAGTCAAAGACTACTACACCAAAGTCGTTGCCATGGACTTTTTGCGTGGGCCAGCCAATATGCTATCAGCCGCTAAATGGGGTGCAACTCAAGTGGTTAGGCGTGTAAAAGGTCCGATCAAATCGCCTTACTATACCTTTGAAGATACAAAAAACTGGGCAACCAATAACACCTCTTTAGCTGCCGAAAACTTGATGTTGGCACTACGAGCGCATGGCTTTGATAGCTGTCCGATGGGCGGCTTCGATGAACCTGCCATGAAGCGCTTGTTAAAGTTAAGCGACGAGCATCATATTGTTATGATGATTGGGGCTGGCGAGCGTGCGGACAATGGCGTCTACAATACCCAGTTTCGCTTTGAGCAAAATCAATTTGTGCACTACGTATAATTAATAAACGGACAATATAATCATGCAAATGGCGGCATTACACATTAGATTTATTGCTAAATTTATTGATTTAATTGTATGTTTTTCGATCTACACATTAATATCTACACTATTTGGTCGAGAAACAGCTTTACCTGAAATTGCTTTTTTCTCTCTTTTCTTACTGAGCGATAGTATAAATGGTCAAAGCATTGGAAAACGTTTGCTTAATATTCGTGTCATTGAATTTAAAACTCAGAATTCAATAGGTTTTATAAGATCAATTATTAGAAACAGTTTAGCTTTATTAAATTTTTTACTAATACCCGCTGCAATTGATTATATCTTATATGTTAGCTATTTTCGTAGGCTAGGAGACTTCATGGCAGGTACTTGTGTGGTAAAAACGACTTAACTCTTACCTGAATATTAAAAGCATAAAACGCTCAAGTTAAACTATTAAAAGCAAGCTTCATCATTATTATTTTATTCCTCCCTTAACCAAGGATTGTCATGACTATCTCTCAAAACCCAACGTTCGATACCTTTAAAGGTTTATTTAACGAAGCTGAATTCGTTTATCGCCATCTTGGCTCTAATGAAACCAAGCAAGCGGATTTACTTAGTGCTGTTGGTTATAAAGATATGGCAAGCTTTATCAATGATACTGTCCCTGAGCCAGTACGTATGCATAAAGCATTAGATTTACCACTTGCCATGAGTGAGCACGCTGCTCTCGCCAAATTGCGCAAGATGGCAGACGGTATTACCGTTAATAAAAGCTATATTGGTCAGGGGTATTCGCCTGTGCGCATGCCAGCCGTTATTCAGCGTAACGTGTTAGAAAATCCAGGCTGGTACACAGCTTATACGCCTTATCAAGCTGAAATTGCCCAAGGTCGTCTAGAAGCATTGCTTAACTTCCAACAAGTTTGTATCGATTTGACAGGCCTTGAGCTTGCTGGTGCGTCATTACTTGATGAAGCAACGGCTGCTGCAGAAGCTATGGCCATGTCAAAACGTATGAGCAAAAGCAAATCAAACCAATTCTTTGTTGATGAGCGCATTTATCCACAAACGCTAGACGTTGTTAATACTCGCGCCAAATACTTTGGTTTTGACGTTGTCGTTGGTGATTTCGAGCTAGCTAAGTCTGGTGATTATTTTGGTGCATTATTCCAATATGTTGGCGTCGAGGGTGATGTTAAAGATTTAACCGACGTTATCGCGGCAGTGAAAGAAAAGAAAACCTATACCTCAGTTGTCAGCGACATCATGAGTTTAGTATTGTTAAAATCACCTGCTGATATGGGTGCAGACGTAGCACTTGGTAGCACCCAGCGCTTTGGTATTCCAATGGGCTTTGGTGGTCCACATGCTGCTTACTTTGCCTTCTCCGATAAAGCAAAACGTTCAGCACCTGGTCGTATCATTGGCGTATCAAAAGACGCTCAAGGCAATACCGCTCTACGTATGGCGCTACAAACTCGTGAGCAACATATCCGCCGCGAAAAAGCCAACTCAAACATCTGCACCTCACAAGTATTACTTGCTAACTTAGCGGGTATGTATGCTGTGTATCATGGTCCAACTGGCGTTAAGCGTATTGCTACCCGTATTCATGCATTTGCTACTGCTTTTGCTGACGTGATTAAAAATGCAAATGGTGACAATAAGTTAAGCGTAGTTCATGACCAATTCTTTGATACCGTGGTTGTTGATTGTGGTTCAGAGCAGCTTGCGACGCAAATCTTTGAAAATGCGGATAATGTTGGCTATAACTTATGGCGTCTTGGCAATAATAAACTGGGCGTTGCTTTTAGTGAAACCAGTGACCAAGAAGACTTTAGCGTCCTAACCCAGTTATTTGTTAGCAAAGCGCATGATTTACCAGAAGCGGCTACTGTTTCATTAGATGCTGCGCATTTACGTACCGATGATATCCTAAGCCATCCAGTATTTAACTCGCATCATACCGAGCATGAAATGCTACGTTATTTAAAATCTTTAGAAGATAAAGATTTAGCGATGAACCGTAGTATGATTGCCCTTGGTAGCTGTACCATGAAACTGAATGCGACCAGTGAGATGTTACCGATTACTTGGCCTGAGTTTGCAAACGTGCATCCTTTCGCACCAGTAGATCAAGTCACTGGTTATGTGGCGATGATTGACAGCTTGCAAGAACAACTTAAAGCCATCACAGGTTTTGATGAAATCTCTATGCAGCCAAACTCTGGTGCCTCTGGTGAATACGCTGGTATCCTTGCGATCCGTCGTTATCATGAGTCGTTGGGTGAAATGAATCGTGATATCTGCCTGATTCCGCAATCTGCACACGGTACTAACCCTGCAACCGCCATCATGATGGGTATGAAAGTGGTCGTGGTCAAAACTGATGACAATGGTAACGTTGACATTGCTGACCTAACCGCTAAATGTAAAGAGCACAGCGACAATCTAGGTGCCTTGATGATTACCTATCCATCGACGCACGGTGTATTTGAAGAAGGTATCCGTGATATTTGTGACCTTATTCATAACCATGGTGGTCAGGTCTATATGGATGGTGCCAACATGAACGCACAGGTCGCTATCATGCAACCAGCGGAAGTGGGTGCTGATGTATTGCACATGAACTTGCACAAAACCTTCTGTATTCCTCATGGCGGCGGTGGCCCAGGTATGGGTCCTATCGGTATGCAAGCGCATTTGGCACCGTTTATTGCCAACCATAAGATTATCCCTGTACATAATGCGCAAAATGATTGCTCAGCAGTATCAGCTGCCCCTTATGGTTCAGCGAGCATTTTGCCAATCTCTTGGATGTATATTACCATGATGGGCCGTGATGGCTTGTTAGCAGCGACCAATCTTGCATTGTTAAACGCTAACTATGTTGCTGATCAGCTTAAAGGTGACTACCCTATCTTGTACGCTGGCAAAAACGGCCGTGTAGCGCACGAATGTATCATCGATATTCGCCCATTAAAAGACGAAACCGGCATCAGTGAAAGTGATATTGCCAAACGCTTAATGGATTATGGCTTCCACGCCCCAACTATGAGCTTCCCAGTATCAGGCACCTTGATGATTGAGCCTACTGAGTCTGAATCAAAAGAAGAATTGGATCGCTTTATTAATGCACTGAAATCTATCAAAGCTGAAGCGATGAAAGCCAAAGCTGGCGAAGATGGTTGGACATTAGAGGACAACCCATTAGTCAATGCACCACATACCGCCGCTGTGATTACTGGCAGCGACTGGTCACATCCGTATAGCCGTGATGTAGCCGCATTCCCATTACCTTATGTACGCGAACATAAATTCTGGCCAAGCGTTGGTCGTATTGATGACGCTTACGGTGATAAGAACTTAATGTGCTCTTGCCCAAGTATTGAAAACTACATGTAGTTTCCAATAACAGACTTCTCAGTAAATTGTCTGTTATGAAACTTAAAAAACCTCCAAGTCAGCTACTGACTTGGAGGTTTTTATTTGGTCTGTTTATTGTTCAGTCATATATTATTTATGTACTTTCAATATTGAAAGCTGTCATAAAAGCTTAATATACTTAGAATATAAGCTAATTTATTTAAGTAAAAACCTTTTCTTGGAAAATACTATGCAGCAAAAAAACCGCACTATTCTTATTCACGGCTTACATCAAACCGCATGGATTATGCGTCCACTCGCTAAACGCCTACAAGCGCAAGGGCTTGACACTCATCAATATGGCTATCGTAGTATGCGCGATGGCATTCAAACCAATAGTGATCGTCTTAATAAATGGCTTAAGCAACATCATCATCCTGACCAACCCATAAATCTAGTCGGGCATAGTTTAGGCGGTCTTATCATTCGTGATTTTGTTTATCATTATCCGCAGTGGCAGATCGGACGCTGCGTGACGCTTGGTACACCGCATATTGGCAGTATATGCGCCGATTATATTTGGCGACTGACACCTGCTATAGTAGGAAAATCGTATGTGGACGCTTTGGATGGTACCGTTGCGCCATTACCTGAGCATATTACCTTGGGTATCATTGCTGGCAATCGCCCCTACGGTTTAGGGCAAGTATTTTTGCAGTATCATAATCGCAAACTGCGTAAAGCTGGTAATCCACTGCTCGATGAACATTTTGTCCATGATGGCACAGTATATTTGAAAGAGACAAAACTTGAAGCTGCTACAGACCATTTAATCATGCCGGTATCGCATACCGGCATGTTGGTCGATAATGACGTCGCTAAGCAGACAGGATATTTTTTACAGCATGGGCAATTTAAACGTTAGTAAATACCAATAAAGATTAAACATTAATTCCCATACCTTGTTGTAGCTCTTTTTTATGCGCTTCAATCACTGGAATCAATGTTTGCGTTACCCATTTATTACGCCAGCCTTTTAAGCCTTGTGGTAATGCTGCTAGCCCTTGCTCAAAGGCGATAACTTCGTACAATTGTCCTAGCCATTTTTTACGCATCAATACGCTAGCGGGTACACCGATTTTCTCTGCTTGGTTATCTATTGCTTCTTGCACCGCTTTTGATAGCACTTTATTTTTAGAACGATAAGGGGGCAGTAGGCAAGGTGGATGCTCAACAGGCGCAAGCATTTTTGCGTCCTTAATCACCTTCATTAACTCTTCACCATATAGGCGCAGCATACTACGGTGCATGGTCGTTTTGTGCACAAGCTCACGCATATTACTTGGATTTTCAGTGATAATCTCACGTACCGCTTGTTTTTTAATCACAAAAGTACGCGGTTGATTGGTCGCACGTGCAAGCTCCTCACGCCATGTCGCAACTGCTTGTAATACCGCCATTTGTTGTGAGGTATAGCGATAATCAGCCATGGTCAGATACATGGCCTCATCTTCTACATGCTGTGCTTTATATAAATCATGGGCGTATAGCTGACAGTCCGCCCACACATAATCGTATAAATTCTGTTTTTTTAGCTCATATTCAAGGCTCAAATATAACGCTGGCAAAAAGCGTACATCATCAATCGCATACTGCTCTTGCTCATCTGATAGCGGACGCTGTAGCCAGTCTGACTGACTTTGTTCTTTATCGATATGCATATCCAATTGCTCATCAAGCGCCTGCTGATAGCCCATTTGCAATTGTCCCGTCAAATAAGATAAGGCAATTTGGGTATCAAAAATATTGGTCAACGGCGGGCAGCCAGACAATAGGTAAAAAATACCCAAATCCTCACCGCAAGCATGCCAAATAGCCACATCCACTTTAATTAGGGCTTGCCACAACTCATCTAGCTGTAGCTGCGGCGCATCTAATAGATAAATATGGTCGCCAACGTTAAGCTGTACCAATGCCAAGCGCGGATAATAAGTATCACGCTTGATAAACTCAGTATCTAATGCTACCCGCCCGCAAGTGGCTAATGCCTCAATCACTTCATTCAATTGGCTTTGCTGACGCACCCAAGTGATAGCAACCTCATCAGCGATATCCAACAGCGCATCGATATCTGGTTCTAGTGGCAACTCTGCTGACTCTACATCAGTATTGTCAGATTGCTTTGATAAGTCATCAGTAACAGCAGAAAGTTGGTCTTGAAGGTTTGAATCGGTTAAAGCGTTGTTGGACACGGGCAGATACCTGCATTGATGAGAGAAAATAAAACGCTAAAACGCGTCTTAATAAAATTAAAGGAGAAAACAATAATAAAGCCATTATAACAATATCATAAAATAAAATGGGCAAGCATTCGATTTTATAAAAATGCTATATAGATAATACGATGATAGATACTATGGTAGATACTATGATGTTATACAGATACTATAAAAAAGAGCGATTTTGCATGGCTTGACCAAGCGTCATACTATCAAGGTATTCAAGCTCGCCGCCCATCGGCACCCCTTGCGCCAGACGTGTCACCTTATTAACATGACGGCTGACCGCTTCACTGATAAAGTGTGCTGTAGTCTGACCTTCAACCGTAGTACCGGTTGCTAATATTATTTCTTCTACCGGCTCTTGCTTCACCCGCCAAACCAGCTGCTCAATATTTAAATCGTCGGCGCTAATACCATCAATCGGTGACAGATGACCACCCAAGACAAAATAACGGCCACGATAGCCTGCCGTCTGCTCAATCGCCATGACATCAGCAGCGGTTTCGACCACACATAATAGGTTGTCATCACGTCTTGGATCTTGGCATAAAGGACAAATCGCCTCATCACTAAAGCTATGACAGCGCTGACATTCAACAATATCACGCATTGCCTCATCAAGCGCTTGAGCAAGCGCCAAACCTTGTGGACGTTTTTTGGTGAGTAAGTGTAGCGCCATACGTTGGGCGCTTTTTTGACCCACACCCGGCAAAATACGCAGCTGTTTGACCAGCTGATCAAATTTGGCTGTCAGCAAAGTGTTTTCCTTTATTTAGAAACCATAGCTATGAAAATGGGGTCGTATCGTGTCGATAACAACCCCATTTCTCACGTTTATATGACACATTCATATAGTCAGATGACATTCAGATAACATATAGCCAAGTGATTAAAAAACAATCTGTATATCAATACCAACCATTAAAGATTTAGAACATACCTTGCATACCTGGTGGTAGACCCATACCTGAGGTAGCACCAGCCATCGTTTCTTCATATAGCTCATCTGCTTGACGGACGGCATCATTGATAGCCGCTGCAATCAAATCTTCGATCATATCTGGCTCATCTTCAAGCAAACTTGGATCGATGGTCAAACGCTTGACCACATGACGACCAGTCATGGTCACTTTTACCAGACCACTACCCGATTCTGCATGAACTTCTTTATTGGCCAGCTCTTTTTTAGCATTCTCAACGTTTGCTTCGACTTTCTTTTGCATCGTTTGTGCTTGTTGCATTAATGCTTGAATATTCATAGTTGCCTCTTTGTTTTGTAACAATAAATAATTGATATTGTCATGAGTTAAAATAAAACACTAACAGCGATTATACCGTTATCTTTACAAACTGTCTAAACCACGCGCCAAATCTTTGATGATATCTTCGACATCTTCTAGACCAACTGACAGACGGATAAGACCATCTTTAACGCCAGCTTCCACTCGTGCTTCAGGCGTCAGACGGAAATGAGTGGTGGTCGCCGGATGAGTAATGGTGGTTTTGGCATCACCTAAATTGTTGGTGATAGAGACCATTTGCGTTGAATCAATCACATGCCAAGCAGCAGCTTTTGGATCAAGTTTATCGGTAGCTTTAACTTCAAAGCCCATGATCGCGCCGTAGCCATCTTTCATATGATGCTGGCGTTTGGTCAATTCATGTGAGGGATGATCGCTCAAACCTGAGAAATGCACAATACTAACATTGGGATGATTGACTAAAAAATCAGCTACCTGATTGGCATTGGCACAATGCGCCTGCATGCGCAACTTAAGCGTCTCAAGCCCTTTGGTAAACACCCATGCATTAAATGGACTCATGCTGATACCGCCTGAACGTATCACGGTAAAGGCTTCTTGCATTAGTTTGTCACTGCCGACCAGCGCGCCGCCCAACACTCGACCTTGTCCATCTAAGTATTTGGTCGCAGAATGAATCACCACATCAGCACCCAAATCGAGTGGACGTTGCAATGCAGGTGTCGCAAAACAGTTATCAACCACCAATAGTATGTCATTGGCTTTACATAGTTGACTTAAATAACCGATATCACAAATCTGCGCCAATGGATTACTTGGGCTTTCGCAATAAATAACCTTGGTATTTGGTTGAACAGCCTTTGACCATGCGTCATTGTCGAAGCAGTCAACGTAACTGACTTCAACGCCGAACTTAGCCATATAGTTATTAAACAGACCAATAGATGAGCCAAATAATTGATTGGCAGCCAGTAGATGATCGCCAGCTTTTAAATACGCCAAGCACATGGTCAAAATCGCACCCATACCCGAAGCCGTGGCAACCGCGCGCTCACCGTTTTCAAGCGCTGCTAAACGACGTTCAAAGGTACGCACACTTGGATTGGTATGGCGCGAGTAGACGTTGCCAGTTTTTGTGCCATCAAAATGGGCAGCAGCATCAGCTGCTGAGTGATAGACGTAAGAGCTGGTGGTAAATATAGCTTCTGAGTGTTCGCCCTCATCGGTACGATGCTGTCCTGCACGCACAGCAATGGTTTGCATGCCATAATCGAGTTTTAAATTTAGCGCATCATCGCGCCAGTTTGGATCTAATGTATTCAAATTGCTTTCACTATCCACTTGCGACTGACTCATAATTTTTCCATTGCACTGGTTATTATTAAAAATACGGCTTATTGTTGATTATAAACATCATTTATTCGCGTTATCATATCATGTCAACTTATTCCAAACAGCTGGTTTCAGATACTCACTACATATTATTTTTGAATAGCGATCGACCTGTTGATTAAGACGATATGAAAGAAATCACGAAGGCTACATCTAACAAAAACAACGTATTTATAATAGGCACAGCTGCCGACAACTGATAAACTTAGCGGCCATTTAAAATCTACCTTGGGCTGATATTATCCTATGCCTCATAATCAGTGTTGTCATTAGTATTGTCATCTGCAAAACCCGTCACAAAGCTCACGCACGTTTTTCGGCAAATTTTTATTATATTAAGGTTCACTAAGGTAACTTATTTATGTCGATGTTCACTATAGAACCAAGCAACTTATCGTTGAGTCTGACACTCGGCCTGACTTTATGTCTTAGTGGATGCCAAATTCTACCAAAGCAGCCGCATTTACCTGAGAGCCAAGCACTATCGGCACGTGTTGAAGCGTTATACCAACAAGACAATAAAAAATCAGATAGGGTTCAAATAAAGCGTTTGGATAACGGTACGAGTATTACCAACTCAAACACGGATAGTATTGATTTGGTTGCGGCCATCAGTGAACAAAACGACATTCACCCCGATTTGTCAGGCTACCATCCGATCGTAACCGGCGCCAACGCTTTTGCCTCACGCAGTATTTTGACCGGCATGGCCACACGCAATATCGATGCGCAATATTATATTTGGCATGATGATCAGGCGGGTCAGCTGATGCTAAAAGACTTATGGGATGCTGCTGAGCGCGGGGTCATTGTTCGTCTATTACTGGATGATTTTAATAATAACGCTAAGTTCGATCAGCATTTATTACGTTTTTCCAGTCACCCCAATATCGCCGTACGTATCATCAATCCATTGATGTATCGTAAATTTCAGACCTTAAACTATCTGACAGGCCTACCTCGTATCAATAGACGCATGCACAATAAAAGCATGATTTTTGATAAGCAAATCACCATCATTGGTGGGCGTAATATTGGCGATGAATACCTTAGCAACGATAAAAATAGTCAGTTTGCTGATTTGGATGTTTTACTGATCGGTAAAGTGGTGGCAGATATAGACAATAGTTTTGCCGACTACTGGTCGGCGCCGATATCATTTGATATCGAAACCTTAGCCAAACTCGATAAAGGGGAAACAACTGACTTCTTAGAAGGATTAGATAAGTTAAGAGCAGATGAGAAAAACAACAACAAAAGCAGCTTAGCGATTTATAAGACTGCGATTGATGACTCTTCTATTGATACAGATTTAATCAATAAGCGTGTGCCCTTCCGCTGGACGGATATGCAGTTTTTAAGTGATGATGTGGGTAAATTGACTAAAACGGTGCCAGCAGACACCAATTTGGTTCATCAACTACGCACTCTATTAGGTAGCCCATCAAAAAAACTGACCATTATATCCTCTTACTTTGTACCGACCAAAGACGGTGTCAATACGCTGGTAGAATTAGCCGAATCTGGTATCGATATCAAAATTTTAACCAATTCATTTGATGCAACCGATGTCACGGCTGTACATTCTGGTTATAGCCAATGGCGTCCTAGCTTACTGCGCGCTGGGGTCAAAATCTATGAGCTAAAAGCGACCGCTGGTGAAGAAAAACGCGAAAACAAACTCTGGAAAGCACGCAGTCAATCATCAACCAGCCTACATGCCAAGGCTTTTGCGGTAGATGATTATCAAGTATTCATTGGTTCCTATAATGTTGACCCTCGCTCCGCTAATATCAATACTGAGATGGGGGTGATTATCAATGATGATCAACTTGCCACCCAGTTACATGATGCGTTGAGCGTCGACTTATTAAGCCAAGCTTATGAGGTTAAATTACAAGATAATGGCAATTTACAGTGGCATACCATTGAAGATGATAAAAAAGTGATTTACGATTCAGAACCGCGCGTCGATGTGAGCGACCATGTTTGGCTTACTATCATGTCATGGTTACCGATCGATTGGCTGTTATAATAGTCTTAACTTTATCTGATAAGCTTTAAATCAATATCTGATAAGCTTTAAATCAATATCTGATGATATTTAAATCAATAACACGCACTTGAATGCTCTTAATTTAAGTGCTTACTTTTCAAACCTCTCAGCTCAATAACTTTTATTTTTTCGGCAAATCATTATTTATTGATACTGATTTGTCGTTTTTTATTATAGCTGGTTATCTATATAATGACCTTTTTAACCAATACTCTCATATGTGGATGCGCGACCTATTATGCCCTCTCGTTCTGAATATGCACTAATGTCCTCTAAAGACAGAAATACAGTACTGTTTATCTGCTTCAGCGGCGCAATCGCGTTCTTTGATTTTTTGATTTACTTATACCTCGCAGATATTATTGCTGCCTCTTTTTTCCCTGCTATTACCGATCCTGCTACTATAAAAATACAGGGGCTTGTACTGTTTGCCACTGGTTATTTGGCGCGCCCACTTGGCGGTGTCATCTTTGGTCGTTATGGTGATATCAAAGGTCGCAAACCCATGCTATTAATCAGTATTTTGGTTACTGCTGGCAGTGTATTAGCCATGGCTTGCTTGCCTACTTATGCACAACTGGGATTTATTTCTCCGGCTTTATTTCTTAT
>NZ_NEXU01000058.1:0-9880 GCF_002224105.1 Psychrobacter sp. DAB_AL32B
TACTATAAAAATACAGGGGCTTGTACTGTTTGCCACTGGTTATTTGGCGCGCCCACTTGGCGGTGTCATCTTTGGTCGTTATGGTGATATCAAAGGTCGCAAACCCATGCTATTAATCAGTATTTTGGTTACTGCTGGCAGTGTATTAGCCATGGCTTGCTTGCCTACTTATGCACAACTGGGATTGATTGCGCCGGCTTTATTTATTATATTACGACTGATACAAGGGATGGCATTTGGTCTTTATGTACCGCTTGCCTGGGTTTTCGTAGCTGAGCATGTGCCGCGCCAATACCTGTCAGTGGGCTGTAGTTATGTCACCGCCAGTTTTTTTACGGGTGTATTATTCTCTAATGCTTTTTTTCTTTGGTTAAGCAATTCGATGACCGTTGACCAACTTGCTGATTATGGCTGGCGCATACCGTTTTTTGTTGCGGCCATCCTCAGCCTCTTGCCGTTATTAGGATGGCGATGGATAGATGAATCACCGTTTTTTGCTCAAATGAAAAACTCAAAACCGAAAGAGTATGTTGCTAAACCATTTACCCTTCTCTTTAAGCATTGTAAGCATTCCATATTTATTGGCATGGTATTAGCCCTAATTGTCTCTAGTATAACGACCGTCGTCGTGCTCTTGCTACCTGATTTAATTGAATTACGCTTTACATTAGACAGTGATTTATTTGGTTTTTCACACAGCCTAGGCATTGTATTTATGATTTTTGGCTGTGTCTTTTATGGCATCATCTCTAACCACCAAAATTTTGGCAAAATTTTAACGATAGGCTCTATCTTATTAATCGCCCAAATGTTTGCCTTTTTTTATCATCTGCAAGCAAGTGGCGACTACATCCTAATTATGTATGCCCTTTTGGGATTTTGTGCTGGCATCGTTGGTATGATACCGGCTATTCTTGTGCAATTATTTCCAACCAATGTACGCCTAACGGGAATGGCTTTTTGTTATAATATCGCCTACGGCATTGTAGGTGTATTGGTGCCTTTTGGGCTGGGTTATGCCACTCTGTATGTGAGTTTTTCGCCCGCCCTCTACATCGCGTTCATCGGTTTTATTGGAATAATAATGGGACTTTATTTTTATAACTTGCCTGAATTCAAAAAAATTGATGAAGTCATTTAGGTAAAGGTTAGTCAACTTGCCTGCTATTGGGTTCTCTTACTATCTGACTTAGTGACCCTTTTACTTATATAGAATGAACTTATAGATTAACCATAAGGTGCAATGCGCAGTTGAAGCATTGCGCCTTATACAGTCGTCATATAGCATCGCCACATAGAGTCTAAATATTAAAAACCACACTTGAAGAACACACTTAAAAACCCTCTTAGAAAATTAAGGCTTAACAACCATGGTTGATATGACCAACAAGCGCCTCTCAGTCGCGCCCATGATCGATTGGACCACCACAGATTATCGTTATTTTGCTCGCCTCTTTAACCCACATGTCTATTTATATACCGAGATGATTAGTACTGGTGCGCTGATACACGGTAATCGCGCGCGGCATCTACGCTTTGATACGCTTGAGCACCCGCTGGTGCTGCAACTTGGTGGTGCAGATATCGCTGAGATGACCCAGTGTGCCGAATTCGCTCAGCAGCATGGCTATGACGAGGTCAATATCAACGTTGGTTGTCCATCTGACCGCGTACAACATAATAAGATTGGTGCCTGCCTCATGGCGGAGCCCAATACAGTTGCAGATTTAGTGAGACACATGCAAGCGGCGGTCGATATCCCAGTGACGGTTAAACACCGTATTGGTATCGATGATTTTGACAGTTACGAGTTTATGGCAGATTTTGTGCAAACGGTGGCGGCGGGCGGTTGTACAAGATTCATCGTTCATGCGCGTACGGCGTGGCTACAAGGCTTAAGTCCGAAGCAAAATCGCGAGATACCGCCGCTGCGCTATGAGGATGTTTACCGTCTTAAACAAGACTTTCCAGCGCTTGATATCGAGATTAATGGTGGTATCGAGACGGTTGCTGATATTGCCACACATTTGCAGCATATAGACGGCGTGATGATTGGACGAGCGTTTTACCATAACCCTTACTTATTAGCAGAAGCCAATAGCTTATGGGGCGAGCCAGCACCTAAACGCTCAGATATTTTGGCGCAGCTCTATCCTTATTTAGAAGAGCAAATGGCTAAAGGTGAAGTGCTGCCAACGATGACACGGCATTATTTAGGATTGTTCCAAGGGCTGACGGGTGCACGAAAATGGCGACAGGCGTTGAGTGGTAAACCGCACTTGACGATTGACGATATCAAACGCGCTGCGGATGAGGTTTTACTATTAAACCCTGATGCTTAGCTGAATTTATAATATGGCATAATGGCTGTTAAGTATGCGCGAACAGCCGTTATTGCTTTATGCAACTTGCGCTAAATATTGCCCCATAGCCGCGCCATTATTTATAATATGCAATAATATTGGCAGCCATAACGAGCCTGATTTGATACGCGCATAGCAGAAGATCAACGCCAGTACCACAATGGTACTTATCTCATAAATGCCATATTGCAAGTGAATGACGGCAAATATCAAACTGGTCATTAGGCTCGCTATTATTGCCCCGCGATGCTCTGAATATAATGAGCTAGAGAATTGCTCTGCAATGGCTGACCATAATATGCCACGAAATATCAGCTCTTCATAAAGTGGCGCAACAATGACCATCGCAAAAACCAGTAACCATACTGAGCTCACAGACTGATATAAAGGGTCTACAAACGTCAGCGGCGACGCATCAAGCCAATACGTTAATGCCTGACTGCCAATCATAAATATCACCAGCAATCCTATCATGCCCGCGCCAACCGCTAATGAAAAAGGTTTTAACGCCAAATACTGGCGTAAATCACCTCCTCTTAGGCGAATGACTAAAACGCTGATTGCCACTAATAGTAGACAGCCTATAATGATAGAAACACTGACCACCGTTCCATCATTACTACCAAAAAAGAAAATATCGCCTACACTTGCATTTTTAGCGTCAGGCAATAATAGTTTGCCAGCGATATAAACGCCTATTAATTGACTAATAAAAAATGTAACCACCATTCCTATGACAAGTAGCAAGGTGCCTAAGCGCGAAAATAATGGCGAATAGTTAGACTGTGCAGCAGAGTCGTTATTTACAGTCATCGTTGGATTTGGCTTTAGCATAACGTCGTAACTCAAGCTGGCAATTGTTGTTTTATCAACGCTAACACTTGCAGTGATACAGAGTCTGGATGCTCGAGTGGAAACATATGACCGCCTGCATGAGTTTCATATGGAATATCCAAGCGTGACTTTATTTGCTGCGGGAAGCGGCTCTTTAAAAACACACTGTCCTTACCAATAATCAGAGTAACGGGTGGCTTAGGAGCACGATTTGGGCTCAGCCAATACCAAGAAGGATTGGTTCGAAAGACCGCAACTTCACTTTCTTTGGGGATGGCGAGTGTCACCTTGCCATCAGCGCGCTCATGTAAACCATGCTCGATATAGCCCTGAAAACTGCGCTCATCAAAATTTTTAAAAAATCCTTTATGGCGCATTTTATCATAGGCATCTTTTCGGCTGTCCCAAACGTCACGGCGATGCTTAGACACCCCAGCAGGCGATAACTTATCCATCAAGCGATTATTCATCATTGGTAACCGGTCAGCAGTTTTAGCAAGATGCCATAGGAAACTGACTTTGCCATAAATCCAAGGTGGATCCATGAGCACCGCTTGAGCAAAGTATTCTGGGGCGCGATATAGTGCCTGCAAGGTACACATAGCACCGAGCGAATGACCAACGCCTACCACTTGGGTGACACCATGCTTCTCACAGGTATTTTTAACACTATTAATAACTTGCTGTGTGAGACTGCGCCAATGATCATCGACCGGATAATCAGGGGTGTTACCCAGCATAGCAATATATTCAATCGTAAAAAATTCCGCTAAATTCTCAAAAAACGGCTGGTAGACTGCGCTTGGCATGCCATTAGCATGGGCAAAATGAATGACTGGCTTTTGGGTTATTTTAGATACAGGTAACGCAGCAAAGGTCTGCAAGTTGATTCCATTCATGACAGGCTCTCATTGATTTAAATAGCTATTTGGTGTATTTTTTATAATAATTGAATATGAGATACAATTAAGGCTGAGCATAATCATACGCTCAGCCTCAACAATCATACACATTAAATCTAAAACATAAAGTAATTAACGCATCTGCGCATTACCCTCTTGTTGTGGTAACACATCAAGATTGATACTTGAACCAACGCCTGCGCCGAATTTAACCGCAAAGCGATCCATAAATAAGCTGAACGGATCGGTTGGGGTATAATTGACCACATTATCAAGTTTTAGCTGTTTCTCTAAGCTTGAGATACTACCCTTTTTATCTGCTAAACCGAGTGCGATAGATTGCTCGCCAGTCCAAAATAGCCCTGAAAACAACTTATTCTGTTCAGGATTTTTTAGACGATCGCCGCGACCTTCTTTCACTGCATCGATAAAGTGTTTATGCGTATTGGCCAGCACTTTTTCGACGTGCTTTTCTTCGTAATCAGTGAGTGGACGTGACAAACTTAAAATATCTTTGTACTCGCCTGCAGTAATGGTGCGATCTTCTACGCCGACCTTATCCATTAAGCCTTCTATATTATAGCTTGGCATAATAACCCCAATCGAACCAACCAAGCTTGATGGATTGACATAAATCTCATCAGCAGCTGAAGCGATATAATAAGCGCCAGAAGCACCAATATCACCAATCACCGCATAAAGCTTTTTATCGGGATATTCTTTACGTAAGTCCATCATGGTTTGCCAGATTTCGTCAGACTGTACGGGAGAGCCACCCGGTGAGTTAATATCTAGAGCCACCGCTTTTGAATTACTATTTTTAAAAGCGCGAGTTAAGGCGTCATTGACATCATAAGCATTGGCGACATCACCACTACTAATTGTCCCTTGTAGCTCAACCACTGCTAAATGTGGTTTGCTGGTATCGATACCATCAAGACCAGATGCTGTTTCAGTGCTGCAACTACGACCGATCGTCAAAAATATCAATAGAATATAACCAAATGTCAATAGCTTAAAGAAAATACTCCAGCGACGTGCGCGACGTTGCTCGACCACACTGGCTAGTAAAGTATTTTCAATCAGTCGCCATTCTTGTCCGCTCGGCTGGCTTGACTGCTGCATCGGCACTGGCTGATTTGCCGAATTGTCAGGACGTTTGTTAGGGTCTGGTGGCCAGTTGGGCATATAACTTCCTAAGTCAGAAACAATGTAAAACGATAAAAGAGATGATATAGAAACTATGTACAGTAAAAATTAATGTACAGCAAAAATTAATATTTCTTACTGTTCAAGCTTTCTGTATGAATAGGCTACTAAGTATGGTGCCATTTCGCTCATGGTTCAATAGCGGATCTGTGAAATGCGTGCATTTTCTAATGGCAATATTATCAAGATGAAGGCTAAGGCTTAATGTAGGTATCAGTATCGACAATAGCATTAACAGATAAAGCAGCTTCTAATGGCTTATCATCATAGGTTATTATCTCACGTATTTGTTGCCGGCTTATTACATCAGCAGATATATGCGAGGCACTGTGACCAAGCCATGTCGTGCGATTCATTGCTACATTTGTGTTTTTTGTCTCAGCCGAGCACATTAATGACCACATTTGCCAAACGCGCTGATGAGTATCTGTATTCAAAATCAGACGTGATTGAGAAGCATGTGCTTGGTCAGTCGGTTGTTGGCTGTCTGATGTGAGAGTTTGTACAGTGACAGGTAATGACTTGAGTGGATCACTTGCATGATACTTTAGCACCCTTATAGGTTTGCTGCTATCAATAGCAACAGTGCAGTCCCAAACACTGGCATCCTCTATATTGCTCCAACCTGTTGTTGCTTGCAACGTTAAACCACCGTTCGCTAGTTGCCATGTTTTACCTGCTTCGCAGCGTTGGGCACTGATATTGATAGCACTTTGAGAGTGATTGGCTACTTTATAAGCTTCCTGAAGCGCAGACCAACGCTCACTACGCCCTGCTTGCCAATATTGGCTAACTGGTAAACGCTGACTTAGCTGAGCGACTGTCATTGGCAAAAGCTCAGAGGCTTTGGGATTTATCGCATTGCGCGTATTGTCATAAGCGCGCGAATCAGTCACGCCAATACTACTGCTTTGTACTACGATGCCCTCTAGTTTATTGACGGATAAGCTACCCAATTGTTGCTCTAGTGCGGCAGATAATTTATCTGCAGTCAGACTACTGGCCATTGTTCTTGCATCCATAGGTCTATGGTCGGCTAAAAACAGCCAGCTGACATTTTTCTTATCCGTGTTATTGATGACAGGATACTGTAACAAAGAAGCACTTATATACTGATCCCCCGTTGGCAAAACATATAAGCTGGGGGTCATGGTTAATGACTGCTGATTGGCATATACGGTCATGACTAAAAGGCTGAGCGGCGGTATTGCCAACCAACGACTGATCAGACCGCGGGGCACCAGCCAAGGCAACATGGCTAGTATTACCATGAGTAAAATCGCCAAATTGACAGGTGTATATAACCACGCATCTGATAGCGCAGGCAATGCCGTTAGCCATGCTATCAGCTCATGTAAACTACTTACCATTGCAATGACAAGCGTCCAAATACCCTCTGCTACAGGAGGTAATATCAAATAGCAAAGTCCTGCTAGAAGATTCAGCGGTACAATGATCCAGCCAAATAAGCCAATCGCAAATAGATTGATGACCAGACCCCACAGCGATGCCTTACCAAACAACAATAAAGTCACAGGCAGTAGAGCGATAAATAGCCAACACTGTAATTTAAATAAACGTTTAAAACCTAACCATATATGTGTAAGCACATGACGGTTTTTATAAAGGTTGTTTGGGGATGAATTATTCGGCGGGCGACTATTCGGAGAAAAGTTATGAGTAAAGATAGGTGATTGGCTTGATTGTAATTGCTGACGCTGCTGTGAGGTATCATCATATTTGAGTAATAGCACCACGGCAATAAAGGACAACCAATAACCTGCCTGCCATAACACATAAGGATCGCGCCATGCCATTAGCACCGCCAGCGCAAATAATACGCGCATAGTACTGATGGGCAATAAAGTGAGCCTTGCCACACCTACCGCCAGTAACATCCAAGCAGTACGAGCAGCCGGTACATCAAACCCTGTAAATAACGCATAAATAAACGCAGCGCTAATCATCACCCACCAACGTACTTGCCAGCGCGATACATAACGATATACTGCTGGATATAGACGATTCAGCAATAGTACAATGGCCCCTGCAAACATGATTGCTAAAAACAAAACATGCGTACCTGAGATAGCCAACAAATGCGAAATACCTGCCAGTTGATATAAATCTTTAGTATCACGACTAATTAAACTGCGATCGCCGGTCAGCAAACTTAAAGTTACTGCTTTCGCTTGTTGCTGTGCGGCAGTATTTGCGGACCAACCCTGATAAAAGTGTTGGCGTAACTGCCAACGCCCTTGGTCAATACTAGTACGTAAGCGTTGTAGATAAGAATCATCAGATATTACCAGCGACGCTGAGTCATTAAGCGCCACAGTCGAGCTACTGGTAGCCATTATATTGGCTACCCCATCAATATGACGACCCCGTAACCATCGATAACTATCAAAACCTGAAGGATTGTTTAGCGCTTGCTCAGAAGTAGCAAGCGGCGTAAGCGTCAAGGTCAAGGTCAAGGTCATAAATAGCTTATCACCAGGCTGCAAATGATTTAAGTCTATCATCTGATTTTGCTTAGTTGTTTTGTTCGATGAGCGCTTAGATGGTTTGTTAGATGGTTTGTTAGATGCCTTGTTTAATGGCTGTTTAACTGGTTTTTTCGGATAAGCATTGAGCAATACACGATATTCGATATTTTCGGTACTATTTCTGCTTAAATCATTTTCACTTAAATAATCGTTATTTACCTTATCTATGCTTAGGCTATTATTAAGCCCTGCCCTATAATTCGCTGAAACTGTATCTAAATCTTGCGCCGTCAACTCAGATACCAATGGCGTTACGTAATTGATGGTAGCTACTTGCCGATAGCCAGTATCAGGGGTGGCATCATAGACGCTATCACTGATACCCTCGATACTAACTAAAGCCTGTACACGCATGGGCTCAATAATTTTTGTGGCTTCTGCCTGTTGATGGCTAACCAAAGCTTGCAGCGCACTTCCAATAACCAGCCCGATTGCTAATATGGCGACTAAGATATGATTGGCGATACGAGCAGCAAGCTGAGAGTAACGAGATGAGTGGCGAGAAGGGTTTGTGGTATTGACGAAAGGTATATTGAATTGGCTAATAACCAGCAGAATAATGACAAGAAAAGCGAGTGATAAAGATAGAATAGGAGTATTTACGATATGCATTAACCATGGACTAATTGGCAGCGCCATACTATCGGCAACTGCCAAAACGCCCATCATAGCGATGATAATAAAGCTACCAATTAACCAGTACACCAGCGCTCCTTGCTTGATATTCTGAATGTTAAATTATGTCTAAGAAGAACCTTCTTATTAGCATAAATAAAGAATTGGGTTGTTCCGTTATTCTTACCTTAGCCATAAAAACCGCTATATCAAGCAATGGTATTTATACTGATATTACCCTATACTGATGACACATACTGCGATCGTGATTATCCAACATTATTATCCTGTTTTTCTGATAACATCCTTATCCGTATTTTTTATTAACAATATTACTGCATACTAGCCTATCAATATGATTGAGCGGGCTGTAGATAACGATCGAAGGCGATTCTGTGCCAAAAAAACGTCTGCAAGACTTGCTCCCTACCCCTGAACAAATTTTAGAAAGTCGCACATTAAAACTATTTGCGCCGCAACTTGCTGACCCGCGTTTGTGGCATTTTAATCGGCACAGCTTGAACAAAGCGGTTTATATTGGTGTGCTTAGCGCATTTTTTCCACTACCAGGACAAATGTTATTGGCATTAATCGGCGCGCTTATTTTTCGTGCTAATGTACCAATGGCGCTCGGTCTGACATGGATTACCAATCCGCTCACCAGCTTACCTGTCTTTTATGCCGCTTATTATATTGGCGCCAAAATCCTTGACGTACCGATGATTAGCCTACGGCTTATTGGCAGGATGATTGCTGATTTTAGCTTATGGGCATTGTCAGACGGCGCCAATCCATTTATTACTTATAAAGGCACCGTATCAATATCGGCTTTTTCTTTAGGTATCACTATTCTAGCCATTATTACCAGCATTATATGCGGCTTAGCATTTAAAGCGATCTGGCGTTATAAAACCGTGACTACTTGGCAGAAACGTCAGAGTAATTCCTCCGATAAACTACCTAAACCTTAATCAGCTACTGTAATATAAAGTAATAGCCGGTATCGTTATCCAAACCTATAAACCGTCTTCTTTATGTTTCTCTATCGTGTTAAGAATATTATTAGTAAGGTCGGTATTCATCACAAAAACATCAACCACTGCTTCATCTTTAAGTAATATGTAGCGCTTGCCTGTTGCGCTATCCTGAGCTTTTAAATCGAAATCAACACCGGCTAACGTGATAGCATCAAAAACAGGGGTAAGCAGATCTATTTGTGCTTGTTTCTCAATCGTATCGAATAACGTCGGATCCATATAAAGCTTTAATGGCTCATCACCCTCTTCAATACTACCAAAAGCCGCAATCGGGTCGTCATCTTTATTCATAATATCAATCCTCATTAAATAAAAAGGCTGCTATTTTTTATCCTCTTTTTTATCTTCTTTTTTATTAATAGTCTCACCGT
>NZ_NEXU01000059.1:0-55474 GCF_002224105.1 Psychrobacter sp. DAB_AL32B
TTTTTTTTTAATAATAGTATTTGTAAGTTAGGTATTTATCACAAAAACATCCACCATCTCTTAATCTTTAAGTAATATGTAGCGCGTGCCTGTGGCGCTACCCTGAGATTTTAAATCGAAAACAACACCGTCTAACGTGATAGCATCAAAAACAGGGGTAAGCAGATCTATTTGTGCTTGTTTCTCAATCGTATCGAATAACGTCGGATCCATATAAAGCTTTAATGGCTCATCACCCTCTTCAATACTACCAAAAGCCGCAATCGGGTCGTCATCTTTATTCATAATATCAATCCTCATTAAATAAAAAGGCTGCTATTTTGCAGCCTCTTTTTTATCTTATTTTTTATTAAAAGTCTAACCGTAAAAACAGACTGCCCAGTAGCATTTAGCATAAAACACTTAGCGCGCTGGCAATTACTTACCTTATTAAAAGCACTCTATTTAAAATCACAGTCTTTAATAATCTTCCCAATGACCATTGCGCAATAACAGCTGACGATCAGCCAGTGCCGCCAAATTGCGATCATGCGTCACCATCAACAGCGCCGTTTTCATCGTGCTTTGTAGCTCTGATAACAGACCAAAAACGCTTTGTGCATTGTCATAATCTAAGTTACCAGTTGGCTCATCTGCCAAAATAAGCGATGGTTTGGTGACCAAGGCACGGGCAATAGCCACGCGCTGACGCTCACCGCCTGATAACTCACCAGGTCTATGCGCCAAACGATGCTCAAGACCGACGCTATTTAAAATATCAATTGCTTGTTGACGCGCTTCAGTTGTCGATACTTTTGGGCGCATCAATAACGGCATAGCCACGTTTTCAATGGCAGTAAATTCAGCCAATAGATGATGGAACTGGTAAATAAAACCTAAGTGTTTATTGCGCATCGCACCACGTTCAGTCTCATTCATATTATTTAATAACTGACCATGCAGCCAAACTTCGCCGCTAGTCGGCATATCAAGTCCACCTAGCAGGTGTAGCAAGGTACTTTTTCCTGACCCACTGGTTCCAACAATAGCGATACGCTCACCGGCATTGACGGTCAAATCTAAACCTGTCAATACTTGTGTACTGACGGCGCCTTCGTCATATATCTTATTGATATTGATCGCTTTTAAAATCGCAGACATAATGCTTCCTTTATTTTATTTATAGTGGCATTTACGCCTTTATATTACTCGTAACGCAGCGTTTGCGCAGGCTGGATCTTAGCCGCTCGGCGTGCTGGATAAATAGTTGCCAAAAAGCTCAACACAAATGACGCGCTCGTAATCAGCACCACATCTGTCAAGCGCAGCTGCGATGGCAGATAATTAACAAAATAAGCATCAAATAAATTTAGACCAAAGCTTTGGTTGATAAAGCCCAAAATATCACTGACCGTCAACGCAAATATCACGCCCAATATCGTGCCAGCAATCGTTCCGATAAAACCGATGACTATACCCTGAACCATAAAGACCTGAGTAATCAAACGAGGGGACGCGCCAAAAGTTTTTAAGATAGCGATATCCGCTTTTTTATCGGTGACCAACATGACCAAACTTGAAACAATATTAAAAGCAGCAACTAGGATAATTAAAAATAGCAGCAACCCTACCATTGCTTTTTCCATCTGAATGGCACCAAACAGATTACCGTGCGTTTGTGTCCAATCGCTAGGATACAATTGTTCAGGTGCAATCGCTGCGGCTTTTTGCGCAGCCATCGGTGCGTTAAAGATATCATCAAGCTTCATACGGATACCCTGCGCCCCATCTGGGAGTCGCAGTAATTTTGCAGCGTCACCCATGGGAATAAATGCCATGAGACTGTCCACTTCTGGACTGATGGTAAATATTCCGGTTAAGGTAAAACGCTTAAAGCGCGGTATCACGCCTGCAGGTGATGGCGATGCTTCTGGCAGCACTAAAGTCACTTTGTCGCCCAATTGCAAACCCAAAGATTGCACCATCCCTTCGCCTAGCACAATACTGAACTCGCCATTTTGTAGCGTATCAATACTCCCTTCCACCATATGCTCGTTAATGATAGAAACGTTTTTTTCATACTCAGGGTCAACGCCTGTGACCATAATTCCTGCCACTTGACCATTGGAGGTCAGCATACCTTGCAACTGAATGAAAGGTGCAACAGCAGCGACTTCTGGATCTTCTTTAATCTTATCCGCTATTTGCTTCCAATCACCAATAATCTCGGTTGAAGTGACAGTCGCTTGCGGCACCATACCCAAAATACGAGTTTTTAGCTCACGATCGAAGCCATTCATGACCGATAGTACCGTAATCAATACTGCCACGCCAAGAGTCAAACCAATCATCGAGATTAGAGATATAAAGGAGATAAAACCATTACTACGCTCTGCTCGGGTGTACCGTAAGCCGATAAATAACGCTAAAGGACGAAACATATTCAAACTCTTTATCTTATCTACGTGCGACTTTATGTATGTTACAAAACAAATAGCGGCAGCGGCATCAACATTTTGCACCTGCCACAGAAACATATCAATCGAACACAAAAACAGGGTATAAGACAAGCCAAATGCGGCTGTCAAAAGGGAGCTAGTTTGACACAATTCGGCTTATATGTGCCAGTCATTCGCGCAAACTGCCCAGATTTTTTAATAAAAAATTAGGTTTTATTATTATTTTTCATGAGGGACTTGCTATTCTTTGCTTCTATACCTATATATTGTAGGCTAAGGACAATTGTCATTAACCCATCATTGTTGTTTGTTGCCTCTTTACTGACGACATTGCGAGCTACCATAAACCAACCATCTAAGATGTTGCATGGTAGTCAGCAATCACAGTTTCAGACCCAAACCTCATGGCTGACTTAAGTTTGAGTATATTCATGACTATTAATTACCAATATAAAAACATCCAATCTCCCACCAAAATCACTTTAACTGACGAGCAGTCCGCAGGTCATGCTGATCATTGGCGTATTTTGACCGATGACATGAGTCATGATGTACCAGAGTGGTTGCAGAAGATGATTGAGCAGGCCGCAATGCCTAAAGGACTCAATACCAGCGTCAGTGCCACAAAAGACAGCTGCTTGCTTTTATCTGAAGACCAGCCTTGCCACATCAATCAAGTACTGGCCATGAAAGATGGTAAGCCTGAATGTTTTATCAATGCCTATCCTTGTGTCGATAGCCCTTATGGATTGACATGTAAAATCGAACGTATGATTGTCAATGACAACTCACACGATGCGGTACTACGCTTACGCACGACTGACGGTAGTATCATTTATGCTTTTGATCAACTTTATACCGCCAACCGTCATTTGTATCAGCAAGATATGGCTTATTTCGTAAATCTTAGTGCTTGGGCGCATGAGATTAAGCTAAGTGAACAAAACGAGGTGATTATGGTGGAAGACCAAGAGTCTATCCGCTATCACCGTGCTTTTAACGATATTGTCGCTGCCAATGACGGAAAAATACCCGACGATTTACAAGAGCAGATCAAAGAGTGGCAGCCAGAAACCAAAGAACAAATGGCACCAGTAGAGATCAATCTGGGTCACATGTGTGCCTATCTATTTGGCGACACCTTGGGACAAGAAGACGAAGCATGGTGTCAAGGTCAGGTGCTCGGCAAGCAAGACACGCTATTCAATGGTAAGCCAATCATTTTATTTGATGTCGTAATATTACGTGAGCAAGATGCCGATCCATTTGTGGTGCGTATTGGCGCGCTCAAAACGCCAGAGACTGCCTCTATTAAAGTTCATGATTATGTGCAAGCGAATGTTTGGCTACAAGCTGCTGTTTATAAAGAAAATCAGAAACCACAAGCGGCTGCACAACAATCAAAAGCCAGCTAGTCAGCTTCGAATAGCTCATTTTAGAATTTAACAGGCGCTCACAATCAGGTTGAACGCTCAAATAAAAAGCCCCTAATGAATATATTAGGGGCTTTTTATTTGAGCTAAACATAAGTAAATCAATAAAAAATTAAGCCATCGTGGTCATTGATTTAATACGGCTATAAAGCTCTTTTTGCTCAGCACTTGGACGGGCAGTTTGTACGGCCATCAATTGTGACATATCACCTTCGACACGGATTTTACCACCCATAAACGCGCCCATGATCTCATTGGTATCGAAATCTGTGATGATCGACTGTAAAATGCTGCGATCAAGCAACAAGGTGGTCGTCGCCGCGTCATTTAAGCCGCGATGTAATAAACCATCCGCGAAACTGGCTTCAATATCTTGTTCGGCATCAGATACTTTTAGATTAACAATCATATTAGCCAGCGCAGGTGGTAAATTTAACTCACCGGCCTCGTTACCCATCTGTTCAACTTGATCGAACCACTCATCTGTCAAAAAAACTGCCATATTATTATCCTTAATACTTATTATGGTAGGCTAATGCTGTTTATAACCCTAGCCTGACCGCTATTTAAATGATCAAAGTGTTATTAACACTGCTGTCAAAAACACTCTATTACTTACCATACTCAGTCTCATTATAAGATGCGACTTCATAATAAGTAAAACCTATTTGTAGCGCTAGCACTGCAATTGTTACAAAACCTTGTGAATAATTTGTTTTTTAACCTTGTTAGCAGTATATTTTTTCACCCCTAGAATAGTATGAAGATTGGGTATAAAATAGGTGGATAGTGCAGCAATAATAAGTTGCTTGCTAATATTTTTACCAAAGAGTTTGTATTTTGGCGCATAGTTCTGATGATATTTTATTAGGTTTGCGTTACAATACCCTTAAACAGAGTCGGGAGTTTTAACTAAACATTACGTAAACATGTTTTTTTGTCAGCCGCCGCTAGCATACATTGATGGTCGATAAGTTTTTTATCACCAGTTGAATATCAGTATTTATCTTCGTTAGTACTTTTTTTATCAGTAATAATGAAGATAAATACTTCGCCTCAATAGATGTTTGATGCTCAAGGAAGGCATACTTTCTTATTAAACCTGACATTTTATTAACAATCCTACTATCGACTAGCTGTGAGTGCCGTGCATTTTTAGCGCTGTTCTCTGCCCATCAGCAGCAGATACCTAGCGAAAGCTTAGCTTGATAGTTAATAACGTCAGCCTGATAAGATAAGTCAAAAAACAGCATGTACCGCAATCCTTATCTGGTTATACATTTTTGTATAATACAGATGCCGCGGAGAGTTAGTTAATTCTGTTGATAATTCGGGCTGTAAAGGAATCATCCAATGAGTTTACAAAACACAGCAGTCGCCCCAGTTGACCGTGAGTACGAAATTACTGTCGTAAGATTCTTTACGATAATGGCCGTAGTTTGGGGCATCATCGGCATGAGTCTTGGCGTGTTCATTGCTTCACAGTTAGCATGGCCAGCACTCAACTTTGACATTCCATGGTTGACATTTAGTCGTCTAAGACCACTGCATACTAATGCGGTTATTTTTGCATTCGGTGGTAGTGCTTTGTTCGCAACGTCTTACTACATCGTTCAACGTACGTGTAAGACAAGATTATTTGCCCCTTACTTAGCTTGGTTTACCTTTTGGGGTTGGCAAGCGGTCATCGTGTCAGCAGTGATTACGCTTCCTCTAGGTTTAACTACGACCAGAGAATACGCTGAGATGGAGTGGCCAATCGATATCTTGATTGCCTTGGTATGGATTTCTTATGCCATCGTTTTCTTTGGTACGCTCATCAAACGTAAGACCTCACATATTTATGTGGCTAACTGGTTCTTTGCAGCCTTTATCATTACGATTGCACTACTGCATATCGTAAACAGCATGGCGATCCCTGTTAGTGCGTTTAAATCTTATTCATTATTTGGCGGTGCAACCGATGCGATGGTGCAGTGGTGGTACGGGCATAATGCAGTAGGTTTTTACTTAACGGCAGCCTTCCTTGGGATGATGTATTACTTCGTTCCGGTACAGATTGGTCGTCCTATTTACTCTTATCGTTTGTCTATCGTTCACTTTTGGGCACTAATCGCCTCTTATATGTGGGCTGGTGGGCACCATTTGCATTATTCAGCGCTTCCAGATTGGACGCAGTCATTGGCAATGGTATTCTCAATCATCCTATTCGCACCGTCTTGGGGTGGTATGATTAACGGTGTACTTACTTTATCAGGCAGTTGGGATAAATTACGTACCGATCCGATCATTCGCTTTATGATTGTGGCATTGTCATTCTATGCAATGTCAACCTTTGAAGGTCCAATGATGTCGATTAAGACCGTCAATGCGTTATCGCATAATACGGATTGGACAGTCGGTCACGTACACTCAGGTGCACTTGGTTGGGTTGGTATGATCACCATTGGTTCGTTATATGTATTGTTACCACGTATCTATAACAAGCCAAAAATGTATTCAATCAGCTTAATCACCACGCATTTCTGGTTGGCGACAGCAGGTACTATCTTCTATATCGTCTCAATGTGGATTTCAGGTATTGGCCAAGGCATGATGTGGCTTGCTACCAATCCAGATGGTACTTTAGTATATAGCTTCGTTGATACGGTTGAGTTCTCACATTTCCCATATATTGGTCGTGCCTTTGGTGGCTTACTGTATGTATCGGGTATGTTTGTGATGGCATATAACGTTTATAAAACACTTAAGATGCCAGAAGGAAAGCCTGTAGATATCGCTGACCCAACGGATCATGAACCTAGTGTTGATAAACCTTCGGCAGCTAACGTATAAGGAGCGATCATGGCTGGTACACCGCATGAAATTATTGAAAAAAATACAGGCTTGTTGGTCATCGGTATTGTGATTGCTATTAGTTTTGCAACGCTAGTTGAAATCGTACCGCTAATATATGATAACAAGGGTCCTGAAGAAGGTGGGGTGAACGCTCCCCTTCCTGCTATGGAACCGTGGACTGCGCTTGAGTTTGAAGGTCGTGACATCTATATTCGTGAAGGTTGTCACGTTTGTCATACCCAAATGATTCGTCCGCTACGTGCTGAAGTTGAACGTTATGGGCCGTACTCACGTGCTGCAGAATCAACGTGGGATCATCCATTCTTATGGGGCTCGAAACGTACTGGACCTGATCTAGCACGTGTTGGTGGACGCTATTCTGAAGATTGGCAAAAACAACATCTCATCGCACCACGTTCGTTAGTGCCTGAATCAGTTATGCCTGGTTTCCCTTGGCTTGCGACCAACGAAGTTAATGGGTCCAATGTTCAAACCAAAATGCGTCTATTCCGCGATCGCTTCGGGGTTCCTTATACTGAAGAAGATATCGAAGGAGCGCCAGATGCTGTGCTTGGTGCCACTGAGCTTGATGCTTTGGTTGCCTATTTACAGCAATTAGGTACTGCAATGGAAGGACAGCGCTAATGGGTATTGGTGAATTACAAACAATTGCAACCGTTTCTGCCTTCGTAGCTTTTATAGGTGTGGCGTGGTGGGCGTATTCGCCAAAAAACAAAAAACGCTTCGAAGAAGATGCACAACTTGCGCTTGATGACGAGGATGTAGAAGCCTTGTCTGAAGAGCAGCGCAATAAGGATAAACGATGACATTTTTTTGGAGTACTTGGATTACCGTACTGAGTTTCATGTGCTGGGCGTTTATCCTCGGTGTTTTACTAATGGTATTGAAATATAAGCCAGAAGTAGAAGAAGACGGTACCACAGGTCACACTTATGACGGTATTCAGGAATACGACAAGCCACTGCCTAAATGGTGGCTAGTGATATTTTTTGGTTCAATCATTTGGGGTGTTGCCTATTGGGTATTCTTCCCCGCTATGTTTCCAAAACACTGGGATGGTATTGCAACCGTAGAAGTAGATGGCAAAACCGTGCCATGGACCTCTCACAACGAGTTGAATAGTGACCTTGAGAGTAACAACAAAGTATTTACAGATAACTTTGAGCAGAATATTTTGGCAAAAGCGGATGCTAGTGGTGCCACTAAAACCTTGGCTAGCCTATCTGAGATGCAAGCAACATTGCGTCGCAGCGAGACTCCACCAGCAGACTTACAGACCAAAATTGATGAGAAAACGGCAGAACTTGCGCCTTATGTAGAAAAGCTTTCTGAAAACCCGAATGCTTTAAAGGTCGGTAGCCGCTTATTCTTACAGAACTGCTCGGTGTGCCATGGTTCTAACGCTAAAGGTGCAACTGGCTATCCTAACCTGACTGATAACGATTGGCTATATGGTGGTGAAGCTACTAATATCTTGACCACACTACATAAAGGTCGCGTTGGTGGTATGACAGCATGGCGTGATCAAATCGGTGAAGATGGTGTACGTGCGGTTGCAGAATACGTCCTGTCTATCTCTGGCAATCAGCCTGGTTATGATCTTGATCAAGCTAAAGTTGCCCAAGGTGAAACCATATTTAAAGAACCGACTAACTGTGTACTTTGTCACGGTCCAGAAGGTAAAGGTATGATTTCAACAGGTGCGCCTAATCTAACTGATAATATTTGGCTTTATGGTGGTGACCGCGAAACTATCCGTGAGACCCTTCGTTATGGTCGCGCCGGTGTAATGCCTGAGTGGGAAACTAAGTTAGGTAACGAGCGTATTATGTTACTTGCTGCTTATGTTTATTCGCTATCAGACCGAGGTGCGCAAACAGCCAAAGTAACAATGCCTGCCAATGCCACTGCTTCTAAAGCAGCAGCACCCGCAGCGGCTACTGCTAATTAGTAGCACTTTGTTAGATTACTAACTCATAAGAAGCTAATATTTAAAAAGGAGAACTGTCATTGCAGTTCTCCTTTTTTATTGAAATAATTTTGTTCAATATATTGAGTTAATGATATTTAACTAGAACGTCAGTATCCATTATTAACAGATAATTTTGATCATCAATTTTTTCTGATAGCTAAGACTACAGACTAGGTAAAACATAGGCTATCAATCGCTATTTATATTCATATAATGATTGTTTTTTTAGATTGTCTCCCCATTTATACTAAGGAGAATGCTAAAATAGTCGCTATTATAATTCGTTATATATAATCGCTCATTTGGTAGTTGAAATAGTATTCAGATTTGCAGTACGACTCCACTACTTACTGACATTGATAACACCGCACGTCTACGCATCTTGTTTTTAAAATAGGTGTTTGTTACCCATGCCAGCAGACTGATTCTTTTCTTAAAGAGGCAAGTTTATGTCAGCACCACAACCCAATCGAATTCCTGTTATTGAAGTCGATCTTAACGCCACCAAAAAACGTATTCATCCTAGATTTGTCACCGGATTTTACCAAAATATCCGTATTATCAGTATGTACGCATTTTTGGCGCTGTTCCTCATTCTACCGTGGATACGTTATAACGGTAGGCAAGCCATATGGTTTGATGTCCCATCGCAACATTACTATATTTTTGGGATGACCTTTTTAACCCAAGATTTTTACTTTATTGCAGCATTTGCGCTCATTGCGGCTTTTACTTTATTTATGGTCACCGTTTACGCAGGGCGGGTGTGGTGTGGCTATGCGTGTCCGCAGACTATTTGGACGCATATGTTTCAATACACTGAGAAATTGGTGATTGGTGACCGTAATAAGCGTATTAAGTTCGATAAAGAGCCGATGAGCGTCAGCAAAGCTTTTAAGCGCTTTTTGGTTTATTTTATTTGGTTTGTATTTTCGATGATTACGGCCACTACTTTCGTCAGCTATGTGTCGGGCACAGATGCCCTATATCAAAGTTGGCAAATGATCGGATTTATACCCTTTCCTGATTGGGCAACGTGGATATGGGTTTCAATATTTATCTTTGCCTTTTCTACTTATGTTAATGCTGGCTATATGCGTGAGCAGATGTGTATTCAAATTTGTCCTTATGGCCGCTTTCAAAGTGTGATGTTCGATAAAGATACCTTAGTTGTCTCTTACGATTATGAGCGTGGTGAGCCTCGCGGCGCACGTAAAAAAGGCACCAATCCTGAAGACTTAGGTGATTGTATTGAATGCCTAATGTGTGTGCAGGTCTGCCCTACTGGGATTGATATTCGTGATGGTTTGCAAGTAGCGTGTATACAGTGTGCGGCTTGTGTTGATGCCTGTAATGAGATTATGGACAAGGTTGGCTATCCACGGGGACTGATTCGTTATACCACGGAGCGGCAGTTGGTGGAAAAAGAAGATACCCGAGTATTCAGTCCGCGGTTTTTTGCTTATCTGACCCTACTGGCAGTGTTATGTGGTGGTGTTATTTACGCCTTATCGGATCGTGTGCCATTAGAGATTGATATTCGCCGTGACCGTAATCAGTTGTCCTCAACCAATGCTCAAGGCATGATTGAAAACAGCTATATCGTGAAATTAACCAATAAAACACAAGAGCCGCATACTTATAAAATTACTTTAGCGCCACAAGACGGTATGAGTTTAGAGCTGCGCTTTAACGATGTACCACTAGAGCCGGGTGAAAGCTTCGATATGTCCGTTAGTATTTATGGTGATCCAGATATTATCGAATCAGGTCAAACGCCAGTGACTTTAAATGTAGTGAGTGAAGATGGTAAATATAAAGTCAGTAAGCAAAACATCTTTACCACTCAAGGTCAGTAACGTTTAATTAAAACTTCCAACTTATTCTGCTAATGACTTGTTTATTGAACGCTTAAATTTTAGATAAATCAGGCACTTAGCAGATGCAGTATCTTTTAAATCAAGCTATACTGGCTGCGATTATTGATTATCATTCATCTAGCAGCTTTTAATGGTGGGTTTATCAGTTGCTAGATTTAAGTGGTACTTTACTATTTACTAATAGGTATTTTATGTCTGCTCCAGCACCGAACTTTAAGCATCAAGATAGCCAACCATGGTATAAAAACTACATGGTCATTATCTTTGTGATTGGTATGCCAGCTTTTGTGGTTATTGCCTGTATTTGGTTTGTTTATTACTCTTACCAAATTCGTGATAGCGTGGTGCGTGACGACTGGTATATGGATGGCAAGACGCTATATCACGATGTTGGACGTGATAAACTGACATATGATTTAGACTTGCACGGTAAAATGCAGTTTTCAGATGCTGGTAATGTTACTTTTTATCTGAATTATCCTGAGAAAAGCTTGCAAACAGGCAAGCTACTTAATGGCGAGGCGCTAACTTATCCTGATACATTGGATTTATCTATCTCGCATGCAACCGATATCAAAAAAGATCGCGATGTGGTACTACAACACCAAGAAGGTAATAAATACAGCGCGCAAGTGCAGATTGACCCCTTAAAAGCGAAGTATTATTTACAGGTCAGTAATGATGGTAAAGATGACTGGCGTATGCAAGATGTCGCTAAACTGCCGCGCTCAGAGGTTAGCTTTAATCCGCTACCTGTCTTTGATAAAAGCTGATATGGTTAAAAGTAAACATTGCTAAAATAAGAAAACCAGCCATCAATCTATAATGAGCTGGTTTTTTTATGGAGATAATCTAAAGAGATATCACTAACAACAAGTTAAATAATTGGATTAATCGTTGGGATTTTTTGCGTTGTTTGGCTGCTGTTGACTGTCTTAGTGTGCTTTTCTGCTTGCGTATCATGACTGGCAAATTTTGGATTGAATATCTGCGTTTTTGGCGCAACAGGTAATCCAATCTCGGCCAGACTTTCTGTTTGCCCAGCTTGAATATTATCACCTTCAAATAAACGCTCGTTATCGTCACGCTCAAGACTTAATCGCTCAAAGTCGAACAATTCGCGATCTGCTAATTGAGAAGGGGCGACGTTTTGCATCGCTTTAAAAATAGACGCTAAGCGCTGCGGGTGCGCATCATCCCATTCGCGCAGCATATCATTAATAATTGCACGTTGTAGATTGGTTTGGCTGCCGCATAAATTACATGGAATAATTGGAAACTCTTTTAAGCGCGCATATTCAATAATGTCCTTTTCTTCGACATAGGCTAGTGGGCGAATAAGCATGTTTTGCTTGTCATCACTAAGCAGCTTGGGCGGCATAGACTTCAGCGAACCGCCATGAAATAAGTTCAAAAAGAAAGTCGCCAACATATCGTCGCGATGATGACCTAGCGCAATCTTGGTCGCGCCGATTTGTTTGGCAAATCCATACAGTGAGCCACGGCGTAAGCGTGAGCATGCCGAACAATAGGTTTTGCCTTCTGGCACCACACTTTTAACAATGCTATAAGTATCTTTTTCTAAAATATAATGCGCGATGCCCTGCTCGTTCAGATATGCTGGCAAAATTTCTTCAGGATACCCTGGCTGCTTTTGGTCAAGATTGACCGCCACGACATCAAAATTAATCGGTGCAATACGTTTTAGCAGTAAAAGAATATCAAGCAAAGTATAGCTGTCTTTACCGCCTGATACGCAGACCATCACCACATCGCCGTCTTCGATCATATTAAAATCACGAATCGCCCATGATACTTGGCGGCGTAGCTTTTTTTGTAACTTGCGAAAGTATGCAGACTCAGTCAATTCTTGCTCGTCCGTCAAGATTTCAGCAGCTTGCTCATCAGTAGAATCAACATCGCCCTCATCGTATTGCATTTCATCTATACCAGACTCGACATCAGCTTCCAAATCATAACTGTACAAGTCAGCATTCATAGAGCTATCTTCAAACTGAGGCGTGATTTGTGGCGTAAACAAGGTAGCTGCATTCATAAATTACTCAATGTCTTTACAAGGATTGTTTTACTATAAAAATGTGAAATAAATTGATTTAATATAAAAAATCAATCAATTTAATATAAAAATGGTTGCGATAAAACAATATCTGGCTATGTCCTAGCATTGCTGCTTTTCAATGAAACAGAACTTTAAAGCAGCAGCGATTATAACAAAATTTGCTAACAGATTGAAAATATGACATTAAATTATAGTATTAAATCTCTAAATTCGTCTAAACCCTGCCTTATGGATAAATAACGGCTGACGGCTTATAAGGCATTTTTTCTGATTTTATAATATTGCTTTAATATTATTTTAATACTGTCTCTAAGGTTCAGTAATGGCCGTATTTTTGCTAAAATAGGCGTTTTTCGTAAACCAATAATAGATACCACTATGACGAACGTTACTCCACAGACCACTTCCCCTAATCAAGAAAATACTGCCGACTTGAATGCACTTCATAAGAGCCAAAATGCTGTTGTGCTACTGTCAGGCGGACTTGATTCAGTGACTTGTTTATATTGGGCAAAGGCACGCTATGCCTCTGTGACAGCAGTCAGTTTTGACTATGGTCAACGTCATAATAGTGAGCTTGTCGCCGCCAAAGCCATCGCTGACGCCGCAGAGGTGAATCATAGAATCATTGATATCGACATCGCACAGCTTGGGGGCTCATCGCTAACCGACCACAGTATGATTGTGCCTGATGGCGATGCCGATAAATTCCCTAATAAAAAGCATGATGAGATTGATAACGACGCCATTCCAAATACTTATGTACCAGCGCGCAATACTATATTTTTATCTTATGCACTGGCAGTGGCGGAAGTGACCGACTCCAATCATATTGTGATTGGCGTTAGCTCAGTTGATTATTCAGGCTATCCTGACTGCCGTCCTGAGTACATTGCGGCCTTTCAACATATGGCAAACCTTGCCACCAAAGCTGGCGTGACCGGTCATCATTTATCAATTCAAACACCGCTGCAACAACTATCAAAAGCCAAAACTATCGAGCTTGGTCTATCACTAGGAGTCGATTATGGACAGACGATTTCTTGTTATCAAGCAGATGCAAAGGGTCTTGCCTGCGGTGTCTGTGACAGTTGTGCCTTGCGCCGTCAAGGTTTTGCGCAAGTAGGCATCGCTGATCCAACCCATTATCAATCGTAATAGCAAAAATAATTGTCTTAAAAAATAAGAGTAATTCTCTTAAAATAAAGACCATTAAACATTCGCGAAACATTCGCTTGCATTAACACAGCACGCTGCCGTTGTATTTTAAGCAATATACTTGCTATGGTATGGACGAATAAACCTATCACAAGATATGAGTGCTGCTATATAGCTCAATATATAAAAACAAGCACTCATTAAAGTAACAAGTTTTGCCGTGAATATAAAATTTAAGAAATTGACGTCACCCGTAAGAGGATATTTATGAAGTTGTTGCCAGTATTACCCCTAGCTCTCGCTGCCTTGTTTGCAATGCCACAAGCAAATGCTGCCGATATTAAACAGAGTAACATCAATACCTGCGTCAACGGCGCGGTCAAATATAAAGTGGCTGACAAAAGCACAGCAACCAAACTTTGTGATTGCACCATTGGTGTCCGTAGCAGTATGACCATCGGGCAAATGTGGGAAATTGAAAGCTACGCGCAAAACAAAAAAGACCCATCAAACCTACCTTATGTGAAGAAAATGCAAAAAGATTTGCAACAATGTACCGTTGGTTTAGATTTAAAGCAGCCACAAAAACCTGCTTAATCAATAATTGCTCGAAAATACAAAAGACTGGTCATTGCCAGTCTTTTTTGTTGCTAATACATAAGTGAAGTGTAAAGCCGAGTATTTATTTCTATTAATCTGCCTATAATAAGACCACTAATAACAATATATGCTTAACCAAAACTAATAAGGATTTTACGATGGCAAAGCCGACCACAGAAACCATTACCCTACCTGATTTCCCAGTTACGATAGTACGCGAGCTAGACGGCAATTTTATCCATGACGACATTAATCTAAAAGAGCTCGTGGCTAATACGAGTAAAGGACTGATCCTTTATTTTTATCCAAAAGACAATACGCCTGGCTGTACCACACAAGCGACAGAATTTACCGCTCATCTTAATGAGTTTGATGATTTAGGCTACGACATCATTGGGGTTTCACGAGATAGTGTCGAATCTCACGAAAACTTCATTGCTAAACACCATCTTAATATCTCCCTTATCAGTGATAGTGATGAAAAACTGTGCCAATATTTTGACGTGATTAAAGAAAAAAACATGTATGGAAAAATCACTTTGGGTCTTGTACGTTCAGCATTTGTATTTGATAAAAATGGCAATCTCACTCATGCGCAGCGCAATCTACGAGCAAAAGACTATACAGAGCGTTTATTAACCATACTAGCACCCTAGTTTGTTGAGAAATCTTACGAGACTTTTTTTGATATTCTTTCATTGTGCTTTTGATAGTCAGTTTTTTATTTAAGTTGGATTCTATCAATAAATTGACATCAAAATAGAGCCGACCACTAAAACACCAATCAATCATTAAACCATTTTTATTTGAGAATAATATGAATAAACAGCCTGATAGCGCATCTGATCATAGCAATGATAAAAAAGTGACACGCAAGGTATCTGTTGCGATTATTGGTGCTGGCACTGCTGGGCAGAATGCCTTTCGCCAAGCCAGAAAAATAAAAGAAGACGCCCTTATCATTAATGATGGATTTTGGACAACCACTTGTATTGAGATTGGTTGTATGCCGAGTAAATTACTCATTGCAGCGGCTGACCGTGCTTACGATACCAATCATTCTAGCGAGTTTGGCGTTCATGCCAGCGCTCAGATAGATGGTAAGCAAGTCATGGAACGCGTTCGCGCTGAGCGCAGTCATTTTGCCAACTATATTAAAGAACAAGTGGATAGCTGGCCTGAAAACAACAAAATAGCCGGACGTGCTCATATTAATAAGCAAGGGCTTATCGAAGTCAACGATGAGTTGATTGAAGCAGAGAAAATTATCGTCGCCACTGGCAGCTCAACCTTTATTCCAGATGACTGGGCAAAGAAGCTTGGCAAAACGTTACTCACCTCAGATACCGTCTTTGAGCTTGCTGATTTACCAAAATCAATGGCGGTGGTTGGCGCAGGTGCTATAGGTTTAGAGCTTGCTCAAGCCTTCACACGCTTAGGCGTTGACGTTACTCTATTTAATCAGGTCAAACGAGTTGCTGGTTTAAAAGATGATGATATAAATAACAAAGCCATTGATTGTTTAAGTCGCGAACTGACCATGCATTTGGGGAGTAAGATCATCAATGTTGGTAGCCAAACAAGTGCGGACAATGCAGCCAGTGCAGCCGCATTTATTGACTATGAAGATAGTGCTGGCGCGTCACAGCAGTGGCAAGGCGAGTATGTATTGGTCGCCACAGGTCGCCGCAATAATATAGATGAGTTGGGCGTTGAAAATCTCGGCGTTGAGCTTGATGAGAAAAATCGTCCAAAGCAGCTCGATAAAAGAACCGGTAAAATCGGTGACTTAGAAGTCTATATCGTTGGCGATGCCAATGCCAATCTTCCACTACTACATGTAGCGAGCGATGAAGGTTTTAGTGCCGGCAGCATGGTCTGCGACAACAAGAAAGACGCCTATATTCGTCCACCAGCCACACCATTTTCGATCGTATTTTGCTCGCCACAAATCGTTAATGTCGGCATGTCTTTACCCGAAATCCAAGAAGATTCAGAGCTTGAGTATGTCATTGGAAAAGTGAGCTTTGACAATCAGGGTCGCAGCCGGGTGATGGGTGTCAACTGTGGTCTGTTGCATATTTATGGTTGCAAAAAAACAGATAGAATCTTAGGCGCGAGCATGGTTGCTCCTGACGCGGAATATATCGGACATATATTAGCGATGGCTATTACCAATGATTTAAGTATCAAGGACATGCTTGATATGCCTTTTTATCATCCTACTATTTTAGAAGGTCTACGTACCGCGTTACATGATGTTCAGCAAATGATGAGGATACCTTACCAATCTAATGACACGCAGCAAGATAACTCTTAATCGATGACTAAGCTGTACTATAAACAGTATGCTTAATGTTCATTATCGCTCATGTCAGTCAGATTTAGACTTGATTTGTATCAACGATTTGAGCTAATTTATAATTAGAGTTTTTACAACCTAGTTAATTTAGAACTTAGTCAATTTAGAACCAGACTTTGCATGGATGAGACAATGGCAATCGCTAGTATTACTGACTTCTTTCAAGAGATTGTTCGCGACTTACATACTAGCCTTTATCTTGCTATTGGAGGCTCTATAGATGAAGGGACATTGGACTGGTCATCTAAATCGGTAGAATTGGTGAGTACTGGTATCAAAATCCTAATACTGCTTGCGGTATTGGGATTTTTTTATTGGCTTGCTATTTATATCCTCAAAAAAAGTAAATCTCGAATTCGTCTCAATGAGCGCCGCGCAAAAATTGTCCGCTCAATACTGCGTTATATTTGGATAGTGACCAGCTTTATTGCCATTATGAGTCAGCTTAATTTTGAGCCAGATACTATCAAGGCGACTGCCAAAGCAAGTACGTGGGCTGGGATATATTACGTGCTGTGGACATCATCTGGACAAATTATTCATAAAGTCTTACAGCATTATGGTCTGAACGCCTCGATTGAGCAGCTACTCAAAAATATCTTGTCGGTGCTACTTTTAGTGTTGGGGCTAGCCAGCGTCATGGCGCAATTTGGTTTTGATATTGTCTCGCTAGTGGCAGGTTTGGGTATCGCCGGTTTGGCGGTGGGTTTTGCTGCGCAATCAACGCTTGCTAATTTTATTGCCGGTATTACTATTTTGCTTGAGCAGTCTTTCCAAGTGGGTGATTGGGTTAATATCAATGACAATGAAGGTCGCGTCGTGGTTATCGCTTTGCGCACTACCCATGTCTTAACTCGAGACAATATTACAGTCATCATACCTAATTCGAATGTTGCCTCTTCTGTGGTCATTAATCTAACCTCCAAAAACTTTATACGCTTTGATATCCAGATGCGCATTGCTTTTGAAGATGATATCGATACCGCGCGCAAGGAGATTTTGCAAGTGCTGACCGATAGCGATGTGGTACTTAACCGTCCTGAGACTTCAGCGACCGTGGCAGAGATTGGAGAATACGGCGTATTTTTTATCGTACGCTTTTGGGTCAAGCCAGCAGCGGTTGCTCGTATGCCAAAAATTAAAGAGGGTTTACGAGAGAATATCAAACGCGCCTTTGATGCCGCTAATATCTCGACCCCTTACCCTCATATGCGTCTACTTATGCCAAAAGACGTTGATTATCCGATTGCCACCAAGCCGTTTGCGACCACTACTCAGCTAGTAGAAGAAAAACCCAAGCTCACTAAAGGCGATTAATAGCTGGCGACTCATTTATACCGTAATGTTATTAAGCATATTTTCTAGGCCCATTTTTTGTAAATCATCCTGCTTTATACATGAGCATTTTGCGCCTAGTTATCTTAAACATCAGCGCTTTAAACCATATTCTATTGAATTATGGTAAAATTAGCGGTTAAACATCTTATTTTATGATGTGCATTATTTATCAATTTAGCCCACAGGTATCCGTATGACCGAAACAACCGCGCTCGCCTCTTCCATAGCACCTTCGCAACTATCTTCACAAGCACCTTCACAAGCATCTTCACAAGTATTGTCGCTTGACCTTATTATCACCTGTGCCGATGGGCTTGAAGTACCGCTACAGACTGAGCTAACAAGTTTTGGTATGGCAAGCGAAATTAAAAGTACGGGCCGTCTTGCGGTTACGGGTACCTTGCGTGATCTATATACCATTTGCCTTTGGTCGCGCGTAGCATCTCGCGTATTGATGCTCATTAAACGCAAAAACATCAATACCGAATACGATGTGGCTGAGCAGCTTTATGGTTTGGCAAAATCGGTCAATTGGACGGAACAATTCAGCTTAGAGCAAACCTTTGCCATCCGTCTGTCTGTCGATAAACGTGTTGCGGTCAGTCAGCAGTTTGCCATGCTACGTATCAAAGATGCGATTGCTGATACTTTTAACGAAGTTTATGACAGCCGTCCTAATGTTGACAGTAAAAATCCAGATTTTTCTGTTTTTGCGACCGTTAACGACAAGCAAGCTGAGCTATATCTGGATTTATCAGGCACCAGTTTGCATCGCCGTGGTTATCGTGTGGCGATGACTGAAGCACCGTTAAAAGAAAACTTAGCCGCGGCCCTACTTTATAGCGCTGGCTGGCATAAGAAAAACGAAGCGGGCAATGCACCTTTTTATAATGCGCTAATCGACCCGATGTGTGGCTCAGGAACCTTTCTCATTGAAGCGCTACTCATGCATTGCGATTATGCAGTGGGTATCGATAAAGCAGCCAATCAGTTTGGTTTTTACCAATGGCAGCATCATGATGATGCACTATGGCAACAGATGATCGATGATGCACAAACGCGTTTCCGTGAAGCATTAGAGATTGCTAATGAGCAGCCAGATACCTTGCCGCTCATCTTAGGATTCGATGCCGATAGTGGCGCCATTATTGCCACAGAAAAGAATATAATTGCCGCCGGTCTACAAGATTTATTACCGCTACTAGACATTGAAACTCGTGCCCTTGATCAACTGAGTAACGTCCTAAAACCATTGGTTGATGATGGTCGCTTGAGTAATCCTTTAATCATCACCAACCCCCCTTATGGTGAGCGTTTGGGTGATGAAGAGATGATTAAACCTTTATACCAAGCGATTGGGCTTATTTTGCAAGACAGCTTTGCGGGTAGCGGTATCACGCCGATGTTAGGCATATTAGCCTCTCACGTCGAGCAAGTAGATATTTTACCGATTAAAGAGCCAAAAACCTTGCGTTGCCATAATGGTGCTATCACTGTTTATTTCCGCTATGGAACGTTGATTGCTGGGCAAACGGGGAATCTTGTTAGTCGCTTTGAAAAGCGTGAGATTGAAGTAGAAGAAGGACAAGACTTTATCAACCGCTTGCAAAAAAATCTTGGCAAACTGAAGAAGCTGGCTAAAAAAGACAATGTGAGCAATTTACGCGTTTATAATGCTGATTTGCCCGACTTCAAAGTAGCTGTCGATTTATATGGCGATTATGTGCATGTGCAAGAATACGCGCCACCAAAAACCATTCCACCTGAGACCGCTAAAAAGCGCTTTAATCTGGCGCTAATGGGTATTCGTGAAGTCTTTGGTATTAACCGTGAACAAATCTTTATCAAGACTCGCGCCCGTCAATCAGGTAATGACCAATATAGCAAACAAGGTAATACCGAAAAGCGTGGTAAGTTTTATGTCGCTCGTGAAGATGGCGCGTACTTCTATGTCAACTTTACCGACTATCTCGATACTGGGCTCTTTATTGACCATCGTAATATGCGTGCGCGCATTAAAGACAACAGTCGTGGCAAAGCCGTACTAAACTTATTTGCTTATACTTGTACGGCGAGTGTACACGCGGCACTGGCTGGCGCTAAAAAAGTCACTAGTGTTGATTTATCACAAAACTATCTCGATTGGGGCAAGCAGAATTTTGTGCTTAACGGTCTAGATGTCAGTCGCAATAAATATCAATTCGTTGCCGCCGATATCTTTGAGTGGATTAAAGACAATACGGAGCAATTTGATATTATCTTTATTGATCCGCCAACTTTTTCAAACTCCAAAAAGTTTCAAGGTACCTTTGATGTTCAACGTGATCATACCGCGCTTATTAATCGGGCGATGAACCGTTTGACGGCTGACGGCGTTTTATACTTCTCTAATAACTTTACCCGTTTTGAGTTGGATGAACAATTGACCGAGCGCTACGATATTATCGATATTACCCAAAAAACTATTGGTTTCGATTTTGATGTTAAAAAACCGATTCATCAAAGCTTTGAGATTCGTCATCGTTAAGCTTGCTACAGACTAAAAGCACAAGTTAGAGCATAATTTGTTTAATTGCCTTTATAAAAGCACTTAGTTTGATAGCGCTTATTTTTTAGTCAATAAAGCAATCACCGTTTTAAAACAATAATGACTCAATCGGCTTTGATTGGGTCATTTTTTGTTGTTATGATAGAGCGCTACCTAATAAACATATTTAGTATCGCAATTTACCCTACTCTAATAACAAGGATATATCATGGCTTTATCATTGAATAAAGGCGGTAATTTATCGCTCACCAAAACCGACCCAAATCTAACCAAGCTCCTTATCGGTCTTGGCTGGGATGAGCGCGCAACCTCTGGTGCCGAGTTCGATCTTGATGCTAGCGTTTTCTTGCTCAGCAGCGCGGGCAAAGTACGCGGCGACCATGATTTTATTTTCTATAATCAGCTTAAGTCTGACAACGGCGCGGTTGAGCATACGGGTGATAACCGTACTGGCGAAGGCGATGGTGATGATGAAGTCGTTAAAGTAAACCTGACTCAAGTTCCAGCTGACGTTGATAAGATTGTCGTGACCGTGACTATTCATGATGCTGCCGCTCGTAGCCAAAACTTCGGTCAAGTTGCTAACGCCTTCATTCGCGTCGTCAATGAAGAAACAGGTGCTGAAGTGGTGCGTTTTGACTTAGCAGAAGATTACTCTGTCGAGACTGCAATGGTGTTTGGTGAAGTCTATCGTCATAACGCTGAATGGAAATTCCGCGCGGTTGGTCAAGGTTATTCAGGCGGTTTGCAAGCGATGTGTCAGCAATATGGCGTTGTTATCTAATACCAAATTACGACCAGCATAAAACTAATGATAAGCATTTTATTGGTGATCGACAGTCGTTAGCTTGAGGCCACTAAAAGTACGCTATAGACAGTTGCAAATAGTTGCAAAATAGTTGTAATTATTGATAGCCAAACGCCCAATAATGCTTTATGTTTCTCTTAAATTTATGCATAAAAAGCGGTTAGCAATAACCGCTTTTTTTATGGATTGTGCCTATAACAATCCAACCTTAGCTTTACGCAACCAGACAGGATGTGTCATGAGACATTTTTATTTAGACTTTATCTTCACAGCCATTGCCCTAGCGGTCGCGGCATGGTGGGGATATTCACATGGCGGTATGGGCGGTATGATAACCACCCTATCTATTACTGCTATTTTGGCCGTCATGGAAATCTCGTTATCGTTTGATAACGCAGTGGTCAACGCCTCAGTCCTTAAGGGCTGGGACGAATTTTGGAAAAAGATATTTTTAACGGTTGGTATTTTAATCGCCGTATTCGGTATGCGCTTAGTCTTCCCGATTGTCATTGTTGCCGTGACTGCCGACCTTGGTATGATGCAAGTTATAGATTTGGCATTGAACGATCCTAAAGAATACTCAGCCAGACTCTTAGCGCATCATGCTGAAATCTCAGCCTTTGGTGGTATCTTCTTACTACTAGTATTCTTAAACTTTATCTTTGATGAAAAAGAAGTCCATTGGTTTGATTGGCTTGAAAGTCGTTTGGCCAAACTGGGCAAAGTCGATGCTATGAGTGTCTTTGTAGCACTTATCGTGTTGATGATTGCGGTATCATTTGCCAATCCTGCTCAATCAGCTGCTGTTTTAATCGCTGGAATATGGGGTATCTTGGTTTACCTTGGTGTACAAGTGGTTTCTGGTATGCTTGAAGGAGATCTTGAAGAAGAACTCGACGCTCAAGGTAATAGTACTGGTGCTGCAACTAGCGCGATTATGAAAGGTGGTATTATCGGTTTCTTATATCTAGAAGTCCTTGATGCCTCGTTCAGTTTCGATGGTGTGATTGGTGCATTTGCCATTACCAATGACGTGATTGTGATTATGCTAGGTCTTGCTATCGGTGCGATGTTTGTGCGTTCGATGACGATCTTCTTGGTAGACAAAGGCACACTTGATGAATATGTCTATCTTGAACACGGTGCGCATTATGCCATCGGGGCTTTAGCCATTATTATGCTATTGTCAGTAAAATTCCATGTGCCAGAGCTTATCACTGGCCTTATCGGTATTACTTTTATTGGCTGGGCATTCGTTGCGTCACTTAATTATCGTAAGCGAGAAGCAAAGTCGATTACTTAATCTTAGTTTGAGTTTTAGTAATAACTTCAAATTAAGTAAAAAGTGCTTTGGTAGAAAATCGTAGTAATGACAGGTTATATCAAACAATTGGTATAACCTGTTTTTATTTTCTAAGATGGCTCTTATTAAACCGCTTTTATCCAATAGCTTTTAAAATTATCAATAGCGCTTAAGAAAAAGCTGTTAGAGAATCATTCTTATAGTTGATTCACTGTAAAACCGATACGAGTGCTACTGGAATAAAATTTTTGCAGCCTCTGTCACGCTTGCGAACAGCCAGCAAGAAAATTTTATAACAGTAGCACGTGGCTACCAACGTATCGATTTTATGTAGAACTGCCTATAGTCTCTTCAAGCTTTTCGCACTACCATTTATCTATAGCAGCTGATAATTAACTCACTTCGCTTTTAATAACAATACCTTACTTACTATAGCTTAGCGTGTTAAAAAAGTATCTGCCATACAAGGCTTTTATGTTGCTTAGTAAGCACACAAAATTCACCTTGCTTACTATCAATCTGCTTAGTATAGTAAAACGTAACGATATGCAGGACGTGGCTTAGCATTCATGTAATATTGTTTTTGAGCTCAATTCTCATACTATCAAAAAATAAAATCATTTAATTAATAAACCAAAGGACATTCATATGGCTATTAGCTTAACGAAAGGCGGCAACGTAAACTTATCAAAAGAAGCGCCAGGCTTAACCAATATTACCGTCGGTCTAGGCTGGGATCCACGCGCGACCGACGGTCAAGATTTTGACTTAGACGCTATCGGCTTCTTGGTTGATGAATCTGGCAAAGTCCGTAATGACCAAGATTTTATCTTTTTCAATAACTTAAAATCAGACAACGGCGCGGTTGAGCATACCGGTGATAACCGTACTGGCGAAGGTGACGGCGATGATGAAGCCATCAAAGTCAATTTAGCGAGCATCCCAGCTGACGTTAGCAAAGTTGCCTTATGTGCCATAATTTATGAAGGTCAGACCCGTAACCAAAACTTTGGTCAAGTTGGCGATGCTTACATCCGTGTCGTGAATGACAACGGCGCAGCTGAAATTGCCCGTTATGACTTATCAGAAGATGGTAGCACTGAAACGGCCATGATTTTTGGTGAATTATACCGTCATGGTAGTGACTGGAAATTCCGCGCAGTGGGTCAAGGCTTTAGCGGCGGTCTAGGTCCATTAGCCGCTTCTTATGGCGTCAATGTCTAAGTTTGATTGAGCTAAAAAATATCCTATAGTAAATGGATACAAGCAGACGACTGAATGTATCCAATAAGCTATCAAGTGTGCTCTACTATCACATTTGATGGCTTTAAAATTAATTGGCTATCGAAATTATATGTAAAAAACATATTCAAAACATATTAAAGAATCAAAATAAGGATTTGCACCCCATGGCCGCAACATTTAGCTTAATCGGTACGATTGAACCCTTTTTACATTGCAACCTTAAAAAAGGTGATTCGATATATTGCGAAGCCAATGCAATGGTGATGATGGAGTCGAACCTTGAGCTTAAAGGTAAGCTGCAAGGGGGATTAATGCAATCCTTGATGCGGCGCTTTGCCAATGACGAATCATTATTTCAGCAACAAATTGAAGCTGTGAATGGCGAAGGTGATTGTCTACTTGCACCAACGCTCGATGGTGATATGCAGATACTCGATGTTGGCTCACAACAATATACACTCAGTGATGGCGCATTTGTAGCAGCGCAAACGGGTGTCGATGTGAAAGCTAAGATTCAGCGCAATCTAGGCGGAGCTGTATTTGGCGACACCGGCGGCTTTATGGTGATGCAAACTCAAGGTAATGGTCAAGTGGTGGTATCAGGCTTTGGCTCATTGTTCGAGATTGATGTCGAACCCGGTAAAGATGTCATCATTGATAATGGTCATGTGGTCTGCTGGGACTCGCGTTTGGAGTACAAGCTCTCGGTCGCAACCAGTAAGAAAAAAGGCTTTATGGGCAATATCATCAATTCTGTCACCAGTGGCGAAGGTATGGTTTTAAACTTCTCTGGTACGGGCAAAGTTATTATTTGCTCGCGTAATCGTGACAGCTACCAAGGTTGGCTACAAAGCATCTTAGGCACGAGCTCAGGTGGTCGCGGCGGCAATAGCGGATTACTTGGCAATATTCTATAGCACTTTTTTAAATAACTATTATAAGGACAGTCACATGGCAGTTAGCTTACAAAAAGGTCAGAAAATATCCCTAAGCAAAGAAGCTGGCGGTACGCTTACGCAAGTAAAACTAGGTCTTGGTTGGGATGTTGCGCCAGGTCCACAAGATAAAAAAGGTGGTTTTTTAGGTAAATTATTCGGCGGCGGTAGCGGTGGCGATTCTATCGACTTAGATGCGTCTTGTATCATGTTTGATAGCAATAAACAGCCGGTTGATGCTATTTGGTTTAACCAATTGCAATCGAAAGACGGCAGTGTCGTGCATACCGGTGATAACCGTACTGGTGATGGCGATGGCGATGACGAAGTGATCAACGTTGACCTATCAAAAGTGCCAGCTAGTGTGGTGTCATTGGTATTTACCGTCAATAGCTTTACTGGACAGACGTTTGAGACGGTCGAGAATGCATTTTGCCGTATCGTTAACGCCAATAATAATAGTGAAGTCGCGCGTTATAACTTATCGTCACAAGGTACTCATACGGCGATGATTATGGCAAAAGTTTATCGCCATAATGATGAATGGAAAATGCATGCTATCGGCGAAACGGCTTCTGGTCGTACCTTTCATGACTTGATGCCTGCTATTACACCGCATGCTTAATTAGCTTAATAACTTTTATAAGCACTGTTAGTTATCAATAAGCAATCAGCCCCTCTATTATTAGTAATAGAGGGGCTGATTTTTTGGTTTTAATACTTTCTTTTGATATTAATATCAGAAAAACTATTTACTACCACGCTTCCAGCTAAAACCCCAATTAAAGGCTTTATCCATTTCTTGGTGTCCTTTAAAGTACTCATTAATACGCTCAACGTTAATACTACCATTTTGATTGACCAAACGAGCAATGGCACACATAGGCAAATTACCAGCACCTTCTGTCAGGCGTGTTTCAATCGGTGGCTGCTCAGGGGCATGAATAGTGACCACGCCATCCGTTTGCGCCCAATTGGGCGCGCCTTCATAAATGAAAGCAAAGATAAAGACCTCTTCAATCTGCGACCACTGTTGACCATTAATATCCAGCCATTCGCCGCCACTGGTCTGCCCCGTTCTATCATCTGCGCGTAAACATACATACGGCGCTGAGGTTAGGCTACCAAAGCGATTACCCAATGCTTGAATGAGTGTTTTCTCACCATTTTTAAGATGAATCATCGCGCCAACATCAAGATCAATCCCGCCAGCTTTATGTTGTTTAAACAAATCGCCTAATAAGCCTTTTTTAGACGCTTGCTTGCTGGTATCTGGACGCTGATTCCAGTTAAGATTGACAGAGATTTTACCAAAGTCATCACGCTTTTTAAGATTGATGCTAGATTGATTTTTAGTTAAGGTGATTTTACTTAAGTTAATCGAAGGTGCGCTGGTATTACCAGCTGGAATGGGTGGTGGACTGCTAGCTTGCCCTGTACTCGCTGGCTTTTGCGTGTTGATAGACGCATTATTAGCGGGCGACGCTTGAGCCGGAGCCTCATCAGCAATTTCAACGCCGAAATGCTCCGATAACGGCTTAAGACCGCCTTCAAAACCTTGAGCAATAAAACGAAATTTCCAACTGCCCTGCCGACGATAGCATTCTGCTAGGATAATGGCTTTTTCGTTGCGACCAGCAGCGTTAAGCTGACAAGTCAGCAGCACTTGACTGCCTTGCAAGACTTGGATATCAACATCGCCCAGCTGCGCTAAGGTTTGACTGCTAGAGAATGCTAAGGCAATCTTGTCAATAGCAGCAGATTGCGCGGGCAAATTAACATCAAAAAACCCGTCGCTGTCATGACCGCGGAAGCTGACGCTACCATCGTCACTACGAGTCTGACCATAAAAAATCATATCGCCGTCACCGCGAACGCGACCATCTGTCGTCAAACGGTAGGCTGCGCAATCGATAGAGTTTTGGCTCATAATTCGGATACTGATATTATCATTCGGTAGCGGTGCATTTGCTCCGGCAATCAAGGTTTGGCTCATTATTTATCCTTAAGATTCATTATAATTTGTTATGTTGACTATCGCCATATAGTAGCATGGATATTGGCTATTTTTTAATCGGTACTGTGGCTAAGACAATCCTATTACGCCATTAACGATATTTCTGACAAGTATTTATATCTTGTCGCATTTGTATATAATGGCGGTCATATAAAGTATTGAAAGAATTATCAAAAAAATATTTTTACTAATAACTGACGATCGCGCTGAGAGAATTATGGATAATCAAATCAATAATAATAGCAATGGTAATGGCCCTGGAACTGGAACTGGAACTGGAACTGGAACTGAGAATACCAGCACCAGTAACCGCCAAATTAATCCATCAGCGGTTTGGTTGGCTGAGGGTCAGTCAAGCCAGCGCGATATGCTAGCCAGTCTACAGGCACTAAAAGCCCAATCTAATACACCCTTTACCATCATTGCTTCACACCGCCACGATAGACCGGAGATTTTTGAATTTGCGGATAAGATTTATTATGAACCTTCTAATACTGTCGCTGATAGCGATGAATATTTAGACATTGAACCGCCAACTTTACCTACAGCAACGATACCGCGCTGGCAGTTCGTATTAGAACAAGCTAAGCAAGATAAGGTCAAAGTATTATTAACGGGACGCAATGGTATTGATTATGAAGCCCATCGTGAGGTATTTAGCACAGCCAGCATTCGCTTATTAACAGGTGCGACCAGCGTCGGCGCATTAGAATCGATAGATGATAAGTTTGCCTTTATGCAGCAGTGTCATCAGCATGGTATTCCTGTCGCAGATGCTTGGCGCTTTGATAATACCGCTGAGCTCAAAGCCTTACTTGTCAAACATGGTCATCAGCCCTTATGTGTCAAACCGGTCACGGGTATTTTTGCGCAAGGGTTTTGGCGACTTGATTCGAGTAAAGAAACTGGTGAGCACTACGATAGTTTTGAGCATTTATACTTTACTGAAGAGAAAAAAATCAGCACTGCTCAGTTTATAAGTGCCTATACAAACAGTCAAATGATACATGAGCGCCCTATCCCCATGCTACTGATGCCTTATCTGGCAGGGCAAGAATACTCTATCGATGTGGTGTGCGAATATGGTGAAGTATTAGCCGCCGTCACTCGTTATAAAACAGGGAAAATCCAGCATATTGGCTACGAGCAATCGGTAATGGATGTGGTCATTCCACTCATTAAGGCATTTGGCTGTGATGGTATCGTCAGCGTACAGACCAAGGCCGACGATGACGGTCAGCACCGTGCGCTTGAGATTAACAGTCGCCCCTCTGGTGGTATCGATTACACTACCCATAGCGGGGTGGACTTGACGCAAGTAGGATTTGGCTACTGGCTGGGCTTAACTGATAAACCAAAGCTAGCAGACATCGTTCAGCAGATTATACCTTGTCAGGTACGCTCAGTTATGGTGAGTGTAAAGATTGAAGAACAATCTATAGAATAAACTTATCGAATAAATCTATTAGATGAAATAATAAGTTGAATAAAGTTATGAAATAAAACCATTGATTACTATCAATCGTAATCAAGATAAAAAATCTATAGTGCCTAAAATCTTCTCATTTCACATCGTATAGCATCGCTAGATGATGTGAAAATTCTGACCCATACCGTTTATAAAACCGTTACTATAAGCGTATATTAACAGTACTACTCACCAGAGTAACCACTAAAAAACCTTATTATAATATGGCATAATATTGACTAGAGGCCGGGCGATGACAGCACAGACGACGTTAGTGTTAGGCGCGAATACAATTATCGAGCAAGCGCAATGTTCAGTCGCCTTTGCTACTACAAATCAGCTGAAATTTGGTCAACAGCTGGGGCTAATATGGCTACCTTTAGATGAGCAGCGTAAGGCTGCCTGTAGTCCAGCCTATCTTCATGAACCCAAAGACTGGGCGCGTCTTGATAATACCGACACGCCGAGCGAATGGCAGCTAAATTTGCAGATGCTGTTCGGTACACAAGGCGTCAGTTTTTTACAACTAATAGTCTATGTCTATGCAGAGCCAAGCCTCAACTTGCCTGCGGTCGAGCTAAATTCTGTTAGCTTGAACCTAAATAACAGCGCTATCTATTATGACTTTACCGCGATGGAACGTCATGTTAAAGCCGCTATCGTGCTTGAGATATACCAGCGTAACGGCCAGTTTAAATGTCGTGCCCTTGGTGAAAGCTCGACCCAAGGGCTAGTAAGTTTGGAGCATCGAGTGCAAGTTAGCCTTGATACCCGTCCACCAGATACCCATGCACTGATTCAAGACGCCCAACGTCAACAAAATCAGCAGGGACATTCTAATAGCGAGTCACGCCCTCCTCGGCAAGTACAAGTAGGTGAAACATGGACGGGCACTGCCTTTGCCATAGACGCTTATCACCTGCTAACCTGCTATCACGTGATTGAATCAGCCGCGATGATTGGTATACGTCAGCAAGGACAGCCTGACCGTGAGGCACAAGTAGTGCTCAGCGATATCGGTAGCGACTCGGCGATTATTAGGGTGAGCGAGCCGCTGTCAAGTTATCTACCATTGGCGCAACAGTGTGCGGATATCTTGCGCGAGACCGTGACTACCTTGGGTTTTCCGCTATCTGGTGTGAGCAGTCAGTTACAGGTAACTCAAGGCTGCGTCTCGGGTCTGACCGGCTGCGGCGATGATATTCGCTATATGCAATTCACCGCGCCCATTCAACCCGGCTCTAGTGGCAGTCCTCTGCTATTACCAACGGGTGAAGTTGTCGGCATGGTAACGGCGAGCCTTAATCATGAACATGCACAAAATATGAACTATGCCGTGAAATTTCAGTTATTATCTGCGCTCTTGACCAGCGCCGGCATTAGCCTCACTGATTTGACTAACAATCAAAACTCGTCCTCAATGGTTGCAAGTGTGCCATTATCGACACCACAGCTCAGCAAGCAAAGCCGCGGGGCGCTATGGCTGGTCGGCTGTCAGGGTTAGTAGCTGTTAGTTAATAATTTTGCTAACAATAATAACAACACCTAAAATAATATGAGAACAGCGACTTCGTCAGAAGTCTGTTAAGGAATATGAATGTCTAATGAAAAATACACTGCGACCATCACCCTACCACGCGGCACTCTTGATCTAACCTATCAAATAAATACTGCCACCAAACGAATAGAAGATGAATCATACCAGCTAGAAGACCTACTTGGTTTTGCCCAGCGTATTAATCCAAAACGGGCGTTTTTGTTTGTCTCAAAAGTACTAGGTCGTCATATTCCAGTTGCGCCCAGCACTATGCGTGGTGCCTTTACTGATTTGGCTGACTTAGTCCCTAATGATTTACCTGAGCCTATTTTGGTCATTGGTATGGCCGAAACTGCCGTTGGCTTATCTGCTGGCGTTCATCAAGCACTTCAGACGCGATACCCGAATGCATTACTACTCAACTCTACTCGTCACGCCCAGCATAATGACAGTGATATCGATGCTTTATTGACAACTTTTAGCGAAGACCACAGCCATGCCAGCCAGCATTTAATTTATCAAAGTAAAGATACCATCACCCAAGCGCAACTACTTGCCAGCAAAACCCTTATTATGGTCGACGACGAAGCATCAACAGGTAATACTTGCGTCAATGTCGTCACTGCGCTACGTAACGCAGGGCTGACGCAATTGGAGCAGGTGCATTTAACGACATTGGTTGATTGGTCACTAGCTCAGAATCAGGGTGAAGCCGACGCGGATGATGCTGTGTCTGATCAAGTCGCGAAACGCTTACCAAATATTGATTTTTATCGTCATCATCTGCTATCTGGCGCTTGGACATGGACGGATGCGCCCAATCCTGAGCCAATTACCATGCCGTCGGTCGATACGACCGAAGCTGGCAGTCACGCTTTAGGTAATACCGGTAATTGGGGGCGTTTTCCAACGCTAAATAGCAAAGATGGTTTTGATAATTATCTGGCGAATTTTCAAACTACATTTGAATTATTTAACAAACAAACGCCGTTTGATAAAGCTCAGTTACCAAAAAAGATATTAGTATTGGGCAGCAATGAATTTGTTTGGTTACCATTCTTATTGGCTGAATGGTTAGAAAACCAAGCAATAGCGCAATCTCAAGACTCTGGAACTATCTCTATTGTTAATTTTAGCGCTTTGACCCGCTCGCCGATTGCCATTGGTGGTGCGATTACTACCATGTTGAGTTTTAGCGATAATTACGGGCTTGGCATGACCAACTTTGCTTATAATGTTGATCCCAATGAATGGGACTTAATTGTGTTGTGCGTAGAGACGTCGGCTGATAGCGTCGATGATATGTGGCAAGGTTTAGATAATGTGTTGGTGGTGAGTCCTTAGTCTTAAGTCACGCTCTAATCTTTCAACCCATCATTTACGGACAACTTAATGACTACCCCATTTTTCCAACCAAATCCAAACATTATCAAACCTTACGCACTAATGGATTTGGACGATACGCTGTTTCAGACCCAACGTAAGATTGACGCATGGGAATTACCAACGACTGAGCCTAAAAACTTAGTGTGCGCCACAGTCAATAAACAAGATGAGCCGTTAAGCTTTATGAGTCAGCGCCAAGCAATGTTTTTTAATTGGCTCCTTGCTAGCACTGAATTGATAGCCGTCACAGCGCGTGATCGTCATGAAATTCAACGCGTTAAATTACCTTTCAACAGTTGGCAAGTATTAACCCATGGCGCAGTTATTCTAACACCAGAGAGTGAACTACTAAGTGCATGGCAGCAGCATATGTATAATGCCCTTGCACCACTACAGAATATCTTAAATCAGCTGACTGATTGGATTCATAATTATAGTCAAAAAAGCGATAGTACTCATAACGATTTAAAGCTTACCCCGCATACGGATACTTTTGTTGACCGCGAACTAACTATTTATCTAGCTATCAAACATACTCAAAAAGACCATCAAGCGTTAGCAGATTTAGCCGAACAACTACCAATATTTATACCAAATTTTGAACAACACTTTTATGTGCATGTGAATGCTAATAATTTAGCAATATTGCCGCATGGGGTTCATAAGCGTCATGCGGTACAGTTTTTATTAGAACAGCATTTGGACAGTCAGCGCCCAAGCTTCGGTTTTGGCGACAGTCTGGCAGATTTACCATTTTTGCAACTGCTTGACTGGTACGGTATGCCCAATCACGGGCAACTTCATGAGCAATTTTAAGCTTAATAATAGACGTTTCATTGTCATTGCAATCATACCGTCATCACCATTCCATCATATTGTCATTAAGTGAGTGCTAATATTTCTACCATGACCTCAAATAACCCTAATACACAAACAGTCGATTTAAAACGTTACGGCTCAGGTAGCTATCTTGCCAGCGATGTGACAGTACTGCTCGATATTGTCGATAAAGACGCCGTTGCCGATGTGCCTGTTAGACAAAAAGAAGCCCTTATCCAAAGTGGTCAGCGCCATTATTCCGATATGTTGACGTTAGAGGACACACCAACTGCCATACATGAGCAGCTATACATGCAGGCGCTAGAACAAGGCAAGATAAGAGCAGCGACTGATATTGCCAATTTGGCATATACACTACAGCAGGTTTTTCAGCCAATCGTAAATAATGAATGCCCGTTAATATTGGTTAGCTTAGTGCGAGCAGGTTTACCGATTGGCGTATTATTACAGCGCGCGTTGGCAGATATTAATAGCAGCTATTCTTTACCAAGTGTGCATTACGGCGTCAGTATCATTCGTGATCGCGGTCTTGATCCTGTTGCTTTACAGATGATATTGGACAGCCACCCAGACAGTCCCATCGTATTTATCGATGGTTGGACCGGTAAGGGGGCTATTTATCAAGAGCTGGCGCGTAGCCTAGAAGCATTTTCTGATCCTAGCCATACCAATTTTGCCAACATTTTCCATCAAGGGGCTGCAGTTATCCCGCTGCTTACCCTTGCTGATCCGGCTGGCGTTGCTTGGCTTGCTGCTAGCGAGGAAGACTGGTTGATTCCATCGGGTTTATTAAATAGTACGGTGTCTGGGCTAATCTCACGTAGCTTATATACCGAGCCGCAATTGGGGCTACATCGCAGTGTCTTTTATGATAACTTAATAGAAGTAGATCATAGCTTAGCATTTGTCGATCATATCGATGCCGTAAGGCGTATATTGAGCACGCCTTTGCAATGCTTGCCAACGTACAAGCAACCTCGCTACCAGACCGCGGACTTAATCGATACGCTGGCAGCAGAATATAACATCACCAATCGCAACCGTATTAAACCGACCATTGCCGAGGCGACAAGAGCGATATTACGCCGTGATCCTGAGCGTATTTTGCTGGCCAGCGCTGAGCATCCCGATACCATATTATTGCGACATTTATGTGCGCAACGACATATCGCTATCAGTGTATTAGGTGATAAAATACTACCCTATCAAGCAATTACCCTTATCAAGCAGCGCGCCACAGATCGTTGATAATTTATCGTCTTAGCGCTGGCGTTTTTACCGTATCACTTTCTCTCTCTAATCATTCATTTATCACTATTTACGATGCCCATTATGTCAGACATACCAAACAACGAGTCCAACCTTTATCAGAATACCCAGTCTTATGCGCATCTCATCACTGAGCGTCATGCCATGATCAAGCCTCATGCGCATCATCCGTACCAGTTGGGCGCCAGCTTATATATGCCAGCGACGCGCCAAGATATTTGGCAAGTGATTAAGCGTGATAAATTACCGACGATTAACAGTATTATTATCTGCTTAGAAGATGCCGTCAGCCACAATGATGTTGAGCTGGCACTCATGCGTCTGCAAACCTTGCTGCATACATGGGCGGCGCATGTCGATAGCATCAATGAGCCATCAAAAGAGGCGGATATTCATACCGAGCAACCAACCAGACCATTGGTGTTTGTGCGCCCGCGTCATCCGGCAATGTTAGAACAGCTATCGCATTTTGCGCATATCGATTTGATTGATGGTTTTGTCATGCCCAAAGTCGATATGTATAGCTTGTCTAATTGGCGTATGGCTTGTCAGAATTTAAATACTGACATGCTATTGATGCCGACACTTGAGACCGCAGCGCTATTTAATCCGCATCATAATCAAGAGTTGGCCATTGCTTTTAAAGAAGCATTTAGCCAGCCCGTATTTACCTTGCGTATCGGTGGCAATGATTTGTTTGCGGCGCTGCGTTTGCGGCGTCCTAAGAATAGCATTGTCTATGACACGCCCGTTGGTACGCTAGCCTATCAGCTACTTGGCTGTTTTGTGCCGCATGGTTTTTATTTGTCTGCACCGGTATTTGAATATTTGGATGAGCCAACGTTATTTATGCAAGAGCTGACCCGTGATGTGAGCTTAGGACTGGTTGGCAAAACCGTTATCCATCCAAGCCAAATTGCTTTGGTACAACAAGCGTATTGCGTACCGCTTAGTATTTTAGATGAGGCGCAGGCAATCTTGCATAGCGAGGCAAAAGCAGTATTTAAATATAATAATACGATGTTAGAGCCTGCCACGCATCGCGCTTGGGCAACTGAGATAGTTAATAGAGCCGACGTGTTTGGCACCATTAATGATGGCAATAATGACTATACCTCGCGGCTATAAATTAAAGCAGTAAAATTGCAGTTTTAAATTTAATACCTTAAGACTCCTAAGAAAAAAGCCGTTATCAAATCAATGATAACGGCTTTTTTCTAAAAAATTTTCCCTATACTGATAAATGCTATACAAAGTTTGCTAAGAATTTATTAATGGCTTTATTTACTTGTTCAGGTTCTTCGACTGTCGCTGTATGTCCCGCACCTTTAATAACAGCAAGCTTAGAGCCTTCGATTGCAAAGTGCATACGCTCAGCTTTTGCATACGGTGTTGCTGCATCTTCATCGCCAACGATAATGAGTGTGGGCGTTTTAATATCACTTAGCTGATCATAAGTTGCCGTGCGCTCAATAACGCCCGTGGTCGCCTTAATGACCCCATCTTTACGGTTGCTTTGTAATATAGACAACCATTCTCTACGGTCAGCCTTACGCGACTTATCAGCTAAAAAACTGCTGCCAAACATAATAGGCATCACTTTTTGGCTGACACGCTTCATACCTAACCAACGAATGGCCTTTATAAGCTTGCGGTACTTTGGTACGTTTTTTGGATCTTCAGGATCGGCTGATGTTTCAAGTAGCGTGAGCGATAGCAATAATTCAGGACGTTTTAGAGCGATACGCTGGGCGACAAAACCACCCATTGACAAGCCTAAAAAATGACACTTATTGATATCTAGCGCATCCAGTAGCGCAAGCGTGTCCTCCGTTAGTGTCTCCATATCATAGCCAGACTTGGTAATTTCAGACTGACCTTGTCCACGAAAATCAAAGGCAATACAGCGGTAGCCGGCTTTAAAATACTCGACTTGCTTGTCATACATGCTCGTATTCCATAGCAAACCATGGGCAAACACCATGACTGGCTTTTGCTTGTCATTGGGCGCACTGTCTTCATAATAAATATCGACATTATTCACATTAATCGTTGGCATAACCACTTCCTTGTTTGTTTAATAAATTAAAAATAAGCACATTATCGAGCAAGTCCCTCACCCTTATAACCTACAACCCTTTAAAACACAGCCTTTTGAAACACAGCCTTCTAGCATAATTTAACCACCCTACAGTTAGTAGCCTTATTTTTGAACGGTAAGGTTTTATACCTTTATCAATAAATATAACTGCAAATAAAAAAATTGCTTTAAGCGTGTCTTCAGCGCCCACAAAACCAGCTTTTATAATAATCCCAAACTGCTATAGTAATCAGCATTGCATTATTTGTCACACTTATTGCCAACCTCTATTTTTTACCAACAACGTTTATATAGAAAATTTAACTAAGGATATCGAAATGTCACAAGCTCTCGTTGAGTACCAAGCAGAAAATCATATCGCTACCATCACGATGAATGACCCAAAAACGCTTAATGCTTTTAGCACTCTACTCAAGAATGCGATGGTAGATGCGCTTAATAAAGCAGATGAAGATGAGCAAGTACGAGTCATTATTTTACAGGGCGCAGGTGGTCATTTCTCAAGTGGCGGTCATATCGGTGAGATGTTAGAGAATGGCATGGAAAGCGACGCATTATCTGACAAGCTAAATTTTATGGTCGGTGAAGTGGCTGAGATTAGCTTAAAGCTGCGCAATATTCATAAACCAATTATCGCCAAACTAGAAGGTGCTGTCGCTGGCGCTGGTATGAATCTTGCCCTTACTTGTGACTTTCGTATCGCCGCTGATAATGCCAAATTCGTCCAAGCCTTTGTTAATATCGGTCTGATTCCAGATGCTGGCGGTATTTATCTGCTTAATCAGTTGATCGGCGTGGCAAAAACCACTGAGATGGTGATGCTCGGTGATAAGCTAAAAGCGGAAGATATGGCACGCCTAAACTTGGTTAACGATGTGGTTAGTAGCGACGAGTTAGATGCGAGCGTGTTAGCGTTGGCAACTCGTTTAAGTAATCTACCCGGAAAAGCATTAGCCTCGATGAAGCATATGATTAACACGCATGCGTATATGGGTCTTAATGAAGCGTTAGATATGGAAGTTGATCAGCAAACCATGCTAGCTAAAACAGCTGACTTTAAAGAAGGTATTACCGCCTTTATGGAAAAGCGTAAACCGGTTTATCAGGGTAAATAAAACGCTTATAACGCTGCTTTTGGTAATATCATTAAAAAGGCTGCCATTAGGTAGCCTTTTTTTGGTAAGAACCTATAAACGATAGATACCTAAACAATAATTTCTAGCCGTACTATTACTTACTAAGAAGCAGAGGCACTTTTATATTGATGCGTTAAGGTAAATATTTTGTCAAAACCCAACGTAAAGAGAAAAGTATAAACTAAGAAAAATAGCAGTAAGGCAGCTTCCATCATAAAGGCTTTAATAAAACCAACATCGTACCAAATCATATATAGCGGTAGGCAAATCAGAACCAACCCGCCTTCAAACCCTATCGCATGGGCACTTCGTATGAAGAACGTGCGCTGCGTTACCTGCTTACGACGTTCCCAATTTTCAAACGCCGTATTATAAATGAAATTCAAAATTACCGCTGCTAACGACACCATCACCGCAACTGGTAAAGACTCTTCTGCGCTACTGTCGCTTAACAACATAAGAACCAAGGTGGATGAGATGATAGCGATAATTTCAAAAACTGTCACATAGACTATACGGCGTTTGATGGGGGATAAAGTAATCAACCAAAACTCCAAAGCACATCAGTGCCTATCAAAGTATCGGTCCGTCCCGAGAGAGAAAATAGAAAAAATTACAGAGCCACGGTTTCCGCCTGCACCTATATTATACATAAGATAATGAGAGAAACTACCCATCGCTCACAGCAAAAAACCCCGCATCATAACGATACGGGGTTTTCTTATAGATATCTTAACGTTTCTATTAACAACTAGGTTAACTGAGCAACGTTAATTTTATCCGCTTCTTCAGTATAGGTTTCCATACGGTCGAAGTTCATGTATTGATACACTTCTTCGCCCATGCTATCAAGCATACCAGCATATTGCTGATACTCTTCGTTGGTTGGTAGTTTACCCAATACCGCAGCAACAGAAGCCAATTCAGCTGATGCTAGATAGACGTTAGCACCTTGACCTAGACGGTTCGGGAAGTTACGGGTTGACGTCGATACCGCAGTAGAGTTCGGTGCAATACGTGCTTGGTTACCCATGCATAGTGAACAACCTGGCATCTCAGTACGAGCGCCGGCTTGTGCATAGATATTATAGTAGCCTTCTTCCATCAACTGACGCGCATCCATTTTAGTTGGCGGCGCAATCCATAGACGAGTTTGCAAGCTACCTGCTGGGACGTCTTGTAGCAATTTACCGGCAGCGCGGAAGTGACCGATGTTGGTCATACATGAACCAATGAATACTTCATCAATGGTATCACCTGCCACGTCTGCTAATGTTTTTGCATCGTCTGGATCATTCGGGCAGCAAAGAATCGGCTCTTTGATTTCAGACATATCGATGGTCATATCGATGGTATATTCTGCATCTTCGTCAGCGCGCATCAGGCTTGGATTAGCCAACCACTCTTGCATACCTTCGATACGACGGCTAATAGTACGCGCATCGCCGTAACCTTCTGAGATCATCCATTTTAACAAGGTGATATTCGAAGTCAGATACTCGGCAACTGACTTCTCAGATAAAGTAATCGTACAACCAGCAGCACTACGCTCAGCTGAGGCATCAGACAATTCGAACGCTTGCTCAGCGGTTAAATCTTCTAGACCTTCGATTTCTAAAATACGACCGTTAAACTCGTTGATTTTGCCTTTCTTATCAACAGTCAATAGACCTTCTTTAATTGCTTGATAAGGAATCGCATGGACTAAGTCACGTAACGTGATACCGGCTTGACGCTCACCGATGAAACGAACACGCACAGATTCAGGCATATCAAGCGGCATAACACCAGTCGCAGCAGCAAATGCGACTAGACCAGAACCAGCTGGGAACGAGATGCCAATTGGGAAACGGGTATGCGAGTCACCACCAGTACCAACGGTATCTGGAAGTAGCATACGGTTCAACCATGAGTGAATGATACCGTCACCTGGACGTAAGCTCACGCCGCCACGGTTCATGATAAAGTCAGGAAGGGTATGCTGAGTTTCAATATCAACTGGCTTTGGATAAGCAGCGGTATGACAGAATGACTGCATAACCAAGTCTGCTTGGAAACCTAGGCAGGCTAAGTCTTTTAGCTCATCACGGGTCATCGGACCAGTGGTATCTTGACTACCGACCGTAGTGATTTTTGGTTCGCAGTACATACCAGGACGAACGCCTGCTAGACCACAAGCTTTACCAACCATCTTTTGCGCTAGTGTAAAGCCTTTACCAGTATCGACTGGCTCTTCTGGCTTAGCAAAAATGTCTGAATGACCAAGACCCATGTATTCACGAGCACGATTGGTCAGACCACGACCAACGATTAGTGGAATACGGCCACCAGCGCGAACTTCGTCAAGCAAGGTTGGCGAGTTTAGTTTAAACGTTGACAGTACTTCATCAGAGTCATGCTTAGTGATTTTGCCTTCATACGGATAGATATCGAACACATCACCCATATTTAGGTTATCAACAGCAACTTTCTCAATTGGTAATGCGCCTGAATCTTCCATGGTATTAAAGAAGATTGGTGCAATGTTATTACCCAATACTAGACCGCCACCACGTTTGTTTGGCACGTTAGGGATATCATCGCCCATCAACCACAACACTGAGTTAGTCGCAGATTTACGGCTAGAACCCGTACCTACCACGTCGCCAACATAAGCAAGCGGATGGCCTTTTTCTTTTAGTGCTTCAATTTGCTTCATTGGACCAATTTCACCCTCAACGTCGGCAGTGATACCGTCGCGAGAGTTTTTATGCATGGCTAATGAATGTAATGGGATATCAGGACGGCTCCACGCATCTTGCGCAGGAGACAAATCGTCAGTATTGGTTTCGCCCGTTACTTTAAACGTCGTATATGTGGTTTTTTCTGGTACTGCAGCACGGCTCAAGAACCATTCAGCGTCTGCCCAAGATTGAACCACTTCTTTGGCGATAGCATTGCCGGCTTCGGCTTTTTCGGTCACGTCATTGAACGCATCAAATACTAGCAATGTTTTTTTCAAAGCTTCAGCGGCTTCTTGCGCGACTTCTGCGTCATCTAGTGCAGCAACGAGTGGTTGTACGTTATAACCACCTTGCATAGTGCCTAAGATTTGAACCGCTTTTTTCTTGCTTACTAATGAAGAAGTCGCTTCGCCTTTCACGATAGCCGCTAAAAATGCCGCTTTAACATAGGCAGCTTGGTCAACACCGGCAGGAATACGATTTTCTAACAAATCCATTAAGAACGCATCTTCACCCGCTGGTGGGGTTTTAAGTAGCTCAACCAATTCTGCTACCTGCTTCTCATTTAGTGGAAGTGGTACAGTACCTAGCTCAGCACGTTCTGCGACATGTTTACGATAAGCTTCTAACACAATAGTCGTCCTCGTCGGTTGGTGACCAGTACATCACGTGAGTAGTCAGGATGACAGCCTACATCGATGTACTGCATTGAATAATTATTCGTGCAATCATAGCTTAAAACGCCTAAAAAGTTAATGGCTAAGCCGAGAAAAGGCGCAATATAAGGCCATATTGGACATTTATTATAAAAATAGTGCCATAAATAATATGACTAATGGTGCCTATATCATAAATTCTGAAATTTTCATACTGAGGACTTATTTTGCCGCTTAACATTCAAAATATATGTTCGTAGTAAAGTGCTGTTAAGACCGTCTATTCACTTAAAAAAGAATACGGCATTGCTACTTTAGAACATTGTTATTGTTACACGTTGTTATCGCTATATGAAATCAACTATATCTCGATTAACAGTTAAATAAAACGCGCTCGACTGGTATACTATTTAATAACTAAACCTCAATGAGGCGCACTATATTTACTCACAACATCAAGGATGATAATGGAAAATAAAGAGACAGAAGATAATAGTATTAGTCACAATGCCAATCAAAGCACCAATCAAAACGCCAATTATGAAAACGGTTTAAAAGTTCGCACCGAAGTAATGGGCGCAGAGCATGTCAAACGCTCGCTTGACTCAGCAACACCGTTTACTCAGCCATTACAAGACTGGATTATCGAACACGCTTGGGGCAGTACGTGGCAAGATGACTCAGTTTTACCGCGCAAATATCGCTCCTTAATCACCATCGCTTTTTTAATTGCACAAAAGAGCCCAAATGAGCTAAAAGGGCATATCCGAGGTGCGATTAATAATGGCGCCAGTGTCGCTCAGATTCGAGAAGTCTTGATGCATAGTTTGCCTTATTGCGGCGCGCCTGCTACTCAAGAAGCGTTTCGTGCCGCCATAGAAGTGCTGAATGACTTAGATATTGATATCAATAATTAAAACTACGCTAAAGAGTTCATCCATAGTAGCCTTAACAAGGTCGCTCTCATACGATTGTCTAAAAATTACTGACCTGATATCTGCTATAATAACTCGATTCATAAAACATTCTAATAATGCCATAAACCCTTATCCTATCAAGGGTTAAGAGATAATTTGATTATGACAAACGCCGCCGTACAAACGCACACGCCTGCTGCTCGGGCAAAACCAAAAAAAGCCATCCAAGGTGAAAAGCTACGTGGCTATGATAAAGTTGCACGTATCCCAATTAAAGTAATCCCGACCATCGAGGCGAAGAAAAAGCCAGATTGGATTCGGGTAAAGCTGTCCTCACCTGCTGAAGTGGCGCGTATCAAAGCCACCTTACGTGAGCAAAAGCTCTATACCGTTTGTGAAGAAGCCGCCTGCCCTAACTTAGCGCAGTGTTTCTCTGATGGTACAGCCACCTTTATGATTATGGGTGATATCTGTACCCGTCGTTGCCCGTTCTGTGATGTCGGTCATGGTCGCCCAAATGAGCTGGATAAAGATGAGCCGCGCCATACTGCCGAAACTATCTTAGGTCTCAAGTTAAAGTATGCGGTTATCACCTCAGTTGACCGTGATGATCTAAAAGACGGCGGCGCGATGCATTTCGTCGAAGTGCTGAATGAATCTCGCGCACTTAGCCCAAATTGCTTGATTGAAATATTGGTGCCGGATTTCCGTGGGCGTATGGATATTGCTCTAGACTTGCTGACTGAAACAGCGCCTGACGTCTTTAACCACAATATCGAAACGGTGCCTCGTTTATATAAAGCCTTCCGTCCAGGTTCTGATTATCAACATTCATTAGACTTGCTAAAAATCTATAAAGAACGTCGCCCTGATATCGCTACAAAATGCGGCTTTATGGTTGGACTTGGTGAAACCGAAGAAGAAATCTATGCACTACTTGATGATCTAAAAGCGCATAATGTGGATATGATTACAGTCGGTCAATATTTGCAACCAAGTAAAAACCACGCACCAGTCGACCGTTATGTGCATCCTGATGAATTTCAGCGCTATATGGACTACGGCAAAAAGATTGGCTTCTTTAACATTTGGGCGGGCCCTATGGTACGCTCAAGTTACTTTGCCGATCGCCAGTATTATGGTGAAGATTGCCCTGCACCAATTCGTAGTAAAAAAGCACTGATTGCTGAAGGTAAACTTGGCTGTTAAAATTATTTAGCAAAAACTTGTATCACTATAAAAAAAGAGGCTTATGACAGCCTCTTTTTTTATTCTTGTTTTTTATCTTTACTTTTATATCGTTAAAACGCTGTAAAATAGCACCGCTAACAATACCAACAAACATCAAAGGGAATATCATGAAAAAACTACTTATTTCAACGGCGTTAATGGCTACTTTTGCCCTAGCTGGTTGTGCGACAACCGGTGGAAACACCAATGCAGGCAATACAATGGGTACTGCAAGCGAAATCGGTATGAACGTTTTTAAGGCTGCTATTGATAATCAATGTCGCAGTCAGATTGAAAACCAAAATGCGTGGCGTATTGCTAGTGTCGCTATGACTGACGTCCAAGAAGAAGCCGTAAAAGGTAAAGTTTGTGGTTGCGTAAGTGAGCAAGCACCACAGCAAGTGACTCTCATTGAATTGGGTAATGCAGCCATAGATCCACAATATCGTACCCAATTGGTGACCAGAGTCGTGGCCAAATCACTACAAAGTTGTTATACCAGTATCGTTAAATAAGTAGTGGCTTTAAAAAGCTATATCGTTAAGCGTTACAGATAAAACAATAAAAAAAGAGGACGTTATTAACCATAACGTCCTCTTTTTTTATCAAGCACAATACTACTTATTCATTTATTCTTTAACTCTTTATAAGCCCCCACCACTCGATAGGCTCTGAGGCACTGCTACCGGTAGAATTCTACGGTGGAAATATTTAGATTTACCATCAAGGATTTTATTAACCTCTTTGACCAAGTCATGAATGATGTCATCATAAATTCCGTGATTCAGTTCTGTCTCAAAAGCAGTAAATGGATGCTTACGAGCCGCTGATCTCACATCCGTGATGCCCTGCTTAGTATAGAAAACATTAACTCGACCATCACTGTTTAAGATGCATTTTAATTGACCATCATCAACCATAATCTCTATAGTCTCTGGCATGAAAATATAGTCATCCACATCGAGCAATTCTTTCTCTACGCCTCTTTTTAATAATGCTTTGATATCAAACATAGCTACATCCCTTTCAAAAACTTATAAACGTAATTAATTCAAAATAGCTGTCAAATAGGCCATCTTTTATTAATTTATACTACACAAAGTAGGTGTCTATTTTAAGTTAGAAAGTGTAAAACTACGTGTGATATTGGAAAGCATATAGTCTTGCTAGCTCTGTAAGTAGAGGATAACGTGGGACTGTTTAATAGAGAGTTTAGGACAAGTTTAGTAAAGCACAGTGGCGTTAAATTGCTGCAGAATTATTATGTCAAACTCATTCAATAAATAATAGGATTCGTGGGTTACGTCATTGAACGCCTACTCTACTAATATTCTATTGCTCGTTGTGAAACCAATCTTTTTTAAGAAAGTGTTTTTTACCGCACGTACAATTAAAAACGTACAAGCTTTCCAAATCATTAATATTAATTTTATTTGTTTCTCCACAACTACATGGCACATTAAGATGTAATGCTTCATATATTAACTCATTGTCTTCACTTATATCTAATACCTGATATTGCATATTACAGCTTGAATCTAAACAACTAAACTTTTCTTTTATAGCTAGACCTTCTTTTCTTAGAGGAATAGACTTTTGACAAGACTCACACTCAATAGTAAAGACCTCACCAAAATTAGTATCGAAGCAACAATCAACTAAAGGACGTAATTCTTCTATAGTTGTTTTAAGAAACTCTCTAAGATTCTTATGTTTCTCCGAATAATTTAATTGCTGCTTAATAGTTGGTGTATGAAGGTAACTACCTAATTTGTTATAGTCTTTTCCAATATGTCGCTTATTCAAAGTAACATGGTCTCTCTCGAGAATACATTCACCTAAACTCTCATCATCATTCTGCTTATATACCTTGAATTTATAATCTTCTATTGATAAAGGATCAACTTGTCTAAGAAAGTCAAAAACACGTTTAGGTTGCCACGTATTCAGTTCTTTTTCCAAAATATACTTTTGATAAGTCTTAAATTTTTCATAAGCAATTGCTTCAATACATTGCCTTAATTCAAGGCACGCATATCTTAAAGAAGCAACATCAGCATTATATAGAAGTTGCTCAGCTCGATTTAAACACTCTTTCTTATCAAAGCTATATATAGACATTTCAAAATCCTAGTTAACTTAAAAAAGCGAGCTAACTATCCGTTAACCCGCCCTATTTATCCAACTTACAACACTTCTAAATCAAATGCGCTTTTAACTCTAGCACTTTATCGCGCGTTTTTGCTGCATCTTCAAACTTCAGATCACGCGACATCTGCTTCATAAGCTTCTCAAGACGATTGATCTCTTTAGCCAATAAATCAGGACTACGTAAGATGCTGATATCGACATCAGGTAGATTGCTCTTAATGGAAATCATCTGATTATCGTTGGCATCATGGTCATCGCCTGTATCGATTTTATCCGTGATACTACGGCGCGCGCCTGTTGGCGTGATGTTATGCTCAAGGTTAAAGGCCACTTGCTTTTCACGGCGACGATCCGTCTCATCGATCGCTTTTTGCATGCTATTGGTAATACGGTCGGCATATAGAATAGCCTTACCATTAATATGACGCGCAGCGCGACCAATGGTCTGAATCAAGGCACGCTCAGAACGCAAAAAGCCTTCCTTGTCTGCATCAAATATCGCCACCAATGATACTTCAGGCATATCAAGACCTTCACGCAGCAAGTTAATACCGACCAACACATCATGCACACCAGTACGCAGCTCATGAATAATCTGCATGCGCTCAAGGGTATCAATATCCGAATGGAGATAAGCGACTTTGACATCGTATTCTTTCAGATAACTGGTCAAATCCTCTGACATACGCTTGGTCAAGGTCGTGATTAGTACCCTCTCATCTTTTTCACGGCGTTTGGTAATCTCCGATAGCACATCATCGACTTGTGTTAATACCGGACGAATCTCAATCTCAGGGTCAATCAGACCCGTTGGACGCACCACTTGCTCGACCACCTGCTCGCTGTGTTCAAGCTCATATAATGCAGGCGTGGCGCTAACATAAATGGTTTTAGGCTTTATACGCTCCCACTCTTCAAACTTCATCGGGCGATTATTCATCGCACTCGGTAGACGAAAGCCATAATTCACAAGGTTCTCTTTACGCGATCTATCGCCTTTATACATCGCGCCAATTTGCGATACCGTCACGTGCGATTCATCAATGAATAGCAGCGCATCTTCTGGAATGTAATCAAATAGCGTTGGCGGCGCTTCGCCTGACGGACGACCAGAGAGATGCTGTGAGTAGTTTTCAATACCGTTACAGTAGCCAAGCTGTTGAATCATCTCAAGGTCATACTGAGTGCGCTCTTTAAGACGTTGAGCTTCAATCAGTTTATTATTGTCGCGGAAATACTCTAACCGAGGCTCAAGCTCAGCCCGAATGGTATGGCTAGCAGCTTCTAACTTATTGCGCGGTGTCACATAATGCGATTTTGGATAGATAGTAATACGCGGCACGCTGCGCACCGTTTTGCCTGTCAAAGGATCAAACCAAGTGATTTTTTCCACTTCATTATCAAATAGATGCACACGCACCGCCAGTTGCTCAGACTCAGCAGGATAGATATCTAGCAGCTCACCACGCAAACGATAAGTACCACGCCCAAAGTCCAGCTCGTTACGCGTATATTGCATCTCAACCAAACGCTTAATCGTCGCAGTACGGTCGATGTGATCGCCAACAACGACGTGTAGCAGCATTTTCAGATAACTTTCTGGATCACCCAAACCATAGATACAGGACACTGACGCAACGATAATCGCATCACGACGCTCAAGTAATGCACGTGTGGCTGATAGACGCATTTGGTCAATATGATCGTTAATGGCGCTGTCTTTTTCGATAAAAGTATCGCTGGCAGCGACATACGCTTCCGGCTGATAATAGTCATAATAGCTGACAAAATACTCAACCGCGTTATTGGGGAAAAATGATTTAAACTCCCCATATAACTGGGCAGCAAGCGTCTTATTATGCGCCATAATAATGGTTGGGCGCTGGCACTCAGAGATGACTTTGGCCATGGTATACGTCTTACCAGAACCGGTCACCCCAAGTAACAGCTGCTCATCCATACCAGAATTGATGCCGTTAACCAGCTTTTTAATCGCTTGCGGCTGATCGCCTGCTGGCTCAAATTCGGTAATCATCTCAAAGGCGCGACTTGAGATTTGCGTACCAGACGCATTAACACCACTAATTTCAGCTTCGCCTTGTAGCTGAGTGGCCAATTGGTTTAACTGACGCGACGATCGCGGTTCAGGCATTCGCATAATGGCTGTCTTCCTGGTATTTATAAAAGGTTATAAGAGGTTAGGTTTATAACAATATGGGGTTAAATCATTATTTTTAAAGGTCATTTATTAAGTTAAACGCCTACAGATGGATGCAAAAACACTCAATAAAAAGCATGAAAACTCAGGTATAGTTCAATGACCATTAATCAAGGAACGAGTTATGAAAGGTCACTGTCTGTGCGGTAACATCACCATCAAATTAGAAGATATCAATACTTTTGAGGCATGTCATTGTACGATGTGTCGCCGTTGGGGCAGCGGACCATTAATGGCGATACATAGCCACTCAAAACCTGATATTCAGGGCGAAGACTCAATGACGGTCTATCCATCCTCTGCATGGGCAGAGCGTGCGTTTTGCCATAAATGCGGCACCAACCTATATTATCACCAGCTTGGCTCTGAAACTTATGTACTATCGCTTGGACTGTTCCAAGACAATCCAAACCTTAGTTTCGAGAGCCAGATCTTTATAGACAAGAAGCCCGACTATTATGAATTTGCCAATGACACGGTAAACTTAACCCAGCAAGAGCTGTTTGATAAATTCGCAGAAAAAGGCATTAGACCAAAAGACTAGAAATTTTAAGCCGCTTAAAACCCACATACCTATGTTAAATAATCCTAAGTTAAATAAGCCTAAGTTCAATAAGGTCAAAATATTAGTGTGTTCACCGATTGTTATCAGATCGTCCATTTTAACCACTATGTTTACAAAGGTTTTCACGATTAACAAACTCATTACACGACCTCTGTATAAAGCCTAAATGTCAGGGTTTCATCTCTTGTTTAAGCTGTTATTATCGATAGTGAATTCATAAGTAGTCAGCAACAACTTAATAAATAGAAACTTAAAGAGCTGTTGATAATAGTTATTAATTGAAACTCAAATATCAGTAAAATAAAATAATGGAGCAAAATATGAGAGAACGTTACGCAAGTGGAATAGATGATGCAACCGCAAAAAAAATGACTGATCTGTTAAACGCCAACCTAGCAAACGTCATCGACTTGACTCTAGATGGCAAGCAATGTCATTGGAATCTACAAGGTACTGGCTTTATCGGTGTACATCAGTTACTAGACGATACTGCTGAGCGTATTCGTGAGGTTTCAGATGCGATTGCTGAGCGTATTGTCATTTTAGGTGGTGAGCCGAATGGTACAGCCCGTCGCGTGGTAAAAGATTCTATTTTAGATGACTACCCGACTGATATCACCGAAGTGGAAGATCATGTTCGTGCGATTACTGATCGTTATAAAAAAGTAGCTGTTAAATTGCGTGAAGCAATTGAAGCTGCAGGTGATGCTGGCGATGAGGATACTGCTGATCTATTCACCGAAGCAAGCCGTATCATTGATAAAGACGCATGGTTCATCGGTGCCAATGCCCCGAAAAAAGATACGTCTAAAAAATAAGACTGTAATAAATAAGATTAACTTATTTGCTAAACATAAAAAAAGGTCACCTAAATGGTGATCTTTTTTATGTTTGCTTATTTTTAAGCTGGCTTCAAAATATCGAATTTAAAAACGACTAAGTTGAAAATAATTAGGTTAGCAGCAGCAAGCTTAGAAAATACCTTTCACGATTTGCTTCATCTGCGGCAATAGCTCGCCTAGTTGGGCTTCAGTTTCAGTAGTATCATCAGGTAAAGAGTGCTTCAAAAAAGCAGCAGTAATTTGTGGCTGTTTTGCTAAGATATTTTGACCGACAGCTGTATCGTAGAATTTGATTTGCGCATCCACTTCCGCTTGCGTGTAGTAAGTTTTTGCAGCACTGATATAGGCTTGCGTCAAGGTTTGGGCATCGGTCGCGTCACCAATACCGTTGCTCATAATTTTGGCATACTGACCTAAAACGTTTTGAATTTGATCTTGTAACTCGCGTTGACGCTTATTTAACTGCTTATCGTTTACTTGTTGCTGACTACGGCTTTGAGCTTGATTATTAATCGCCTCAATAGCAGCTTGCTGTCCATTGACGATAGATTGTATTTGTTCATCAATATGCATCACCTGCATAAGCTTAATAATAGAGATATCAGTAGGTAACAGGCTGCTGACACTTTGTGCATCATCAATCTTACGGACGGTATTATAGGGTGCGGATGTCACCGTTTTTGTTTGTTGAATTTGATTTGCATCACTGTGTACGATTAATTCTGCATTGGCTTGTACAGCAGTACCTGCCATTAGAGTCGCTACTACCAATGCCAGCAAAGGCGACACTATTTGTGTATGATGGTTGGGATTTTTCGTTAGAAGTTTTAAAGGAATTTTCATATTATATTCTCATTCTCATTATTATTATGGATTATGGATTATGGATTATGGATTATGGATTATGGATTATGGATTTTCAGTGTCAGGCAAGCGTAAGATTTCGGCATTAGGGACCGACAAGGTTAAAATAGCTTCTTGGAACAACGCCTGACTACGAAACTGATTTTCTATACTTTCAAACTTGTGCGCAATTTCTTGCTCATGCTGATTGCCAGCAATATCGACCGCCGCGACCATAAATATTTTTTTTGGACCTACCCACTCTAAATGCAAGTAAGAAACGCTATCGATATCTGGATGCTTGAGCAGTTCTGCTAAGATATAATCGTGCATTTTTTCTGAGACTCTATAGCCCACTAAAAAATCACGATTACGACTGATTAAAAAGACTGCCACAACGGCAAGCAATATACCAACAATAATAGACCCAAGCGCATCCCAAAATGGCTCACCAGTATAGGCATGCATTGCCATCGCAGCTGCCGCCACAACCAACCCGATGACTGCCGCCAAATCTTCAAAAAACACTCCACGCAAGGTAGGATTAGACGTATCAATCACATAACCTATGGCACTGACATTAATCGCTTCGCCATGTTTTTTACTTTGCAAATACGCCTGTGTTAAAGAAAATCCTTCTAGTACAAAGGCGACTGCTAAGATAATAAAACCGATGGTATAGTTGGTTTCAGTTTCAGCTGCATTCCACTCGGTAATACCAGTATAAATAGAAACCACTGACCCTGCCATGAAGACGCCAAACGCTGCAATCATCGACCATACATACGACTCTTTACCGTAGCCGAGTGGATGGCTTTTGTCAGCAGGTTTGATTGACTTTTTTTCTGCAATAATCAACAAAGTACCATTGCCCGCGTCTGCCCAAGAATGCGCAGATTCCGCTATCATAGAAGCAGAGCCTGTCATAAATGCAGCGACTGTTTTGGCAATGGCAATAATGAGATTGGCACCAACTGCAATCAGAACCGTTACTAATGAGCTCGATTTTTTGTCATCAGGGTTAGGCACAGATCTAGGTTGGTCAGAATGAATGTCATCTGGAGCATTGAAAGGATTTGGAGCGCGAGGGCGACCAATGCCGCTCGTATCAGCGCGCGGCATTGGCTCGGATTTTGCATCAGATTTTGACGGTTTTAAACTCATCTGAGCCTCAATAAATGAATGGTTTAAGGTATAAAACCAGACTAGCTATATATAGTCGCTAGCTGATTTTATTAGACACTTTAGCTTTCATTCAATGTAGTCAAAAACCTTGTATATATCAGTAATGTTTTGGTGAGAGTATGTTTATTGTCTGCATTAATGAGCAGACTCTGCACTTGCGACTTTATTATTGAATTTACTGATGTCGCAGCTGATACGTTGCGAGCCTTCCATACGCAGCTTTTTGCGCTCTAAGCCTGCATCAAAGCGGCATTGTTGCAAGGCATCTTTAATCTCAAGCTCAGGGATTAGCGTTGGCTTGCGGTTCTCATCAATCGCCACCATCGTAAAATAGCAGCTGTTGGTATGTCGAACGGTACGTGCACGTACATCCTCTGCCTCTACTCGAATACCGACTTCCATTGAGGTTTTGCCGACATAGTTCACACTAGCCGCAAACGTCACTAGCTCGCCGACATGAATAGGTTCACGGAACATTACTTGATCGACTGACAGTGTCACCACATAACTACCGCTATAGCGACTGGCACAAGCATAAGCAACTTGGTCCAGCATCTTGAGCAAATCCCCACCATGAACGTTGCCAATAAAATTGGCCATATCTGGCGTCATAAGCACTGACATATATAGCTCATGGTTTAATGGGACTCTTTTAGCGGTGGAGCTGGTATTGTATTGCGACATAGTGTTCCTTAACGGGTGTAAAAACTATTTAAAGTGTTATTTATACAGCAGCAATTGCCACAGCGCAAATATAGTCGATTCACCTTAACCAATAGATTAGCTTAACCAATGAAAACGATAAGCAAGCCAAGCCACGATAGCACTCACTGAACCCGTTAAAATGCCGCCCCAAGCAAAATCAACCAAAGCGGTGTCCATAGTAAAACCTTTATATAACGCTAAGCTGGTAAAATCATAAGTACCGTAAGCCATCAGTCCTATTAAAGCGCCCAATAAGAAAATATGGTGAAGCGGCGCATTTGATCTGATTTGTGGGTATAAAATAATGATACAAAGTGCCAACAGATAGAACATATAAAACACGCCAGCTGCAACCATATTGGGCTCATCGGCGAGCAAATGCCCAATACGCTTTTCATAAAAAAGACCCGTCATTGTCTTGAGCCAAACCGCATCGATGCCCAAAAATATAGCAACGGCGGCAAGATAGATATAAATATAACCCATGATAATATCCTTTTATAATGGTAGCTAAAAATTGGACAAATTTGTGCTGATAATCCGCGCAAGATAATGGCTTACTTAAGCAGGGACACTCACTGTTGCTGGTAAATCAGAAAAATGTAGCGTATCGATATTGTCTGGCTTAACCGCCGTGACTTGTACTACGCCAATCGTACGCTCCAAGAATCCACCTTCGCAGTAGCAAAAATAAAACGCCCATAAGCGAATAAAAGCCTCTTCATAACCGAGCGCTTTAATCTCTTCGCGCTGCGCCATAAATGCTATGCGCCAATCTCGCAAAGTATGGGCGTAGTCAAAACCATAATCGTGCAGCTGCTTAATGACCATATCCGTCTGTTCTGTGAACTGTGTATTCAGCTCTTGATTGGACAGCAAGCAACCACCTGGGAAAATATGAGTTTGGATAAAATCCACCGACTCTATATAGCTTTTATAGTTTTGATCATTAAAAGTAATTGCTTGCAGCACCATCAAACCCGTTGGCTTGAGCAAGCTATTACATTTAGCAAAAAATGTCGGCAAATACTCATGTCCAACTGCTTCAATCATCTCAATACTGACCAATTTCTCGTACTGCCCTGCCAGCTCGCGATAGTCTTGCTTGAGTAGGGTGATCTTATCAGAGAGTCCTGCAGCTTCGACACGGCGCTGCGCCTCTTCATACTGCGCGTCCGAGATAGTCGTCGTCGTTATGTGACAGCCATAGTGCTTTGCCGCATAAATAGCAAAACCACCCCAACCTGTGCCAATTTCTATTACATGATCTTCAGCTGTGAGTTGAAGACGTTGGCAGATCAATGCTAATTTATGCTGCTGCGCCTCAGCCAATGTCGCCTCTGGGTTTTTATAGACCGCTGATGAGTACATCATCGTATCATCTAAAAAGCGCTGATACATATCATTGCCCAAATCGTAATGCGCTAGAATATTGGACTTTGAGCCAGACTGATCGTTACTGCGCAGCTTATGATTTGCCCTCTCAAAGGTTTTACTAATGCCAGCAAAGCGGTTCTCTAGCTTATTAAGCACGGCTAGGTTACGCGCCGCCAATCGAATCAATCCCGTTAAATCAGCTGTATCCCATTCAGCGTTAATATAGCTATCCGCTAGCGCAATAGAGCCCCCAAACAGTAATTGACGATAAACGCTACTGTCATGAATCATGAGCGTCACGTCTAATGGATGACGACCAATGGCTGAGCTGCTTTGGGTGTTAGAAGATTTACTGCCAAAATGATGAGTCTTGGACGGCTGTCCAGCAAAGTCTTCAATAATAGTGATACTGCCAAATCGAATATGTTTTAGAGCACGAAATATGGCTTGTTTTGCCAAATAATTCACGCTGTTGGTCACTGGTTGCAAAATCGTACTGTCATTGACCGTTCGGCGCATGCTTGCGGTCATTTTTCCTAGTTTTGAAGCGGGTGCTCGGTCGGTCGGTCGTGCTGACATTATTTATTTATCCTTGTCTAAGTGCTCTAAATTAAGCGCTCTAAATTTTGGCATTGAGCTGGCTAGCTGTTGAAATAGTTATCTAACCATTATCTAAAACTCTAACTATCAAGAAATATCCTTTTGAGTACTCTCATTTTGCTGTTGGCTATCAGCTAATTTTTCATCGTAATTAATATAAGGTACTTTTTTAATGGCGTAGAGTTTAAAAGCATGCCAATAAATACGCATTAAAGAAGTCACATTCATCAGTGGGTTTTTTCGCAAGCTCTCGCGAATCGTCGTCGCTGTCATTGGTATGCCTGACATTTTTATGCCGGTTTTTAATACTTCGCCGCGTTCATCACTGATATTAATAGCAATACGAACTTGCAAGCCGTTATCTGACTGTTTTTTATCCTCATTTTTTACTGCACTTTTTATCGCCACTTGCCAGCAATACTGCTGGTCAATGGGATTAAAAGGTGACACATGAAAGTCTTTATCGTGACAAAACTCAGTATTCGCGCCATCTAATAAAAACCCATAATAATGACGTTTATCCCACGGCGTATTGGACACTTCAGCCAATAAATGGGTTGGTTTTTGCTCCATATCAAAACCCAAGTAGAAATTCACAGGGCTGAAATAGATACCGGCATTGCGGCAAACAACCATGCCAATCATACCGCCTATTGGCGCACTACCTGTCCTTTCTGTAAAGGCTTGAATCAAACGTTGTTCAAGCGCTTGGACATTTATTAAAGATTCATTTCTATCTAAAGTACTTTTTTTATCTGAAGTTTTGCTTTCATTGTTAAAGTTTTTATCTTTACTTAGGCTATTTGACTCTTGTAAATTTAGTCCTTGTAGATAATCATTAGGATAAAATTGCTGCAATGCTTTTTTCTTTGCTGAAAATAACGGCAATCCTTTTGACAGTAGTTTTTTTGAGAAAATCTTCTTGGATAACAATGCATTTAACGGCAATTTTCTTAGGATTTTACTGTTGCTAAGAATTGCTGTTTCTACTTCAGGAAGTGCTTGTCCTGCTACTAGCGCACTAATATTGACGCCCCAATAGCGATAAGGATAAGCAAATTTATGCATACTCGGTAACAGCCGACTATGCCATGTCGTTCCATGAAACAGTTGGTGCTGCAAGCTCACATTATCATGAGGCGACGCTTGCTTTAATATCCTGTCAGACGGAGGCGTTGAACCAGTCATAGTGCTCTCTCCCATTAATTCTGCTATATATTTTTGGCTTTACGACGAGCAAAAAAACCCAGTTTTTTCTTATTAAATGCTTCGGCATCTGGCTGTAAAGTCGCGATATATTCCACCAATTCTTGATTAGTAGTGGCAGTCACTACCTGACGTTTTTTGAGTTTGCGCGACTGTTTGTCTGCTTTTATCGGCAAGTCTTTATAGCGAAATGGTGTATGCGCACTCTCGGCATCCGGCAGAGGGCTTTGGTCAACGCTATCCTTAATATCAATGTTGCATTTTAATGCCTGACAAACACGCAGAGCGCTGCGCACCCCATCTTCATGAAAGCCATTAAACCAATAAGCACCGCAGAAATGAGTGTGTAAGCTACTACCAGAAATACGCGACCACTGAGCTTGCGCGTCAATCGTCTCGTTATTGAATACGGGATGGCTATAGTCAATTCGCTTGATAACTTGACTCTCATCTACCTCGTGATTTAGCGTCACTAAGTAATTATGCTGCTTGGTTAAACGCTGCAAGATATTCATATGATAGGTCAATACTGGTTTCACTGAAGCTTGCGTCTGTCCTTTGCTATTTTGAGTAGAATTTTTATCATCAATTAAATAGTTCCAACTTGCCCATGCAAGTGGCTTTTTCGGCAAGACGGTCGTGTCGGTATGCAGGACAGCGGTATTACTTGTAAACTTGAAATGACTCAGTACTTCCTGCTCAGCAGGACTGGCGTCTTTTATTATTTTAAGCGCCGTATCCGCATGACAAGCAAAGATCACTTCATCGAAAATCATTTGTTGCACAGATTTATTGTCTTTAGTAACGGCCTCATTACTATTACTGACGGTCAAAGTGACTGTCTCATCATGACGAATAACAGACTGCGCCGGACTGTTGACTCGAATGCTGCCGCCAGCTTTCACAAAGCGTGTTACCAGCTTATTCACGTACTGCTTAGAGCCGCCTTTTATCGTGAACCACTGCGGACGATTGACCACATCAAGCAAGCCATGATTATCAAAGAATTGAGCAAAGAAAATCAAGGGGAAGTCTTGCACCTCGCTCAAACTGGTTGACCAAATAGCGGACACCATTGGCAATAGATAATTATCGGTAAATAAATCACCGTATTTACTACTATTAAGATAATTGCCTAGCGTTTGCTCGGTAAAGACACTGAGATCGTGTCCTTGCGCGCGAGCCACATCATAATCTTGACGCAGCTGACGAACCTGTTTATTGAACCGCAAAATATCAGTGATAAATGCCCAAAACTTAGGGTTAAGAATATTTTTGCGCTGCGATAATAAAGTATTGAGTGTATGACCATTATATTCAAAATTACGAGCGGTATTTTTAACTGAGAAACTCATATCTGTTGCTTGAAACGGTACTTGTAGCTCATAAAGCAAACGAAAAAAGTTGGGATAAGTACGCTCATTAACGACGCTAAAGCCAGTATCTATCGCACTTTTATCTCCTTTGCTTGGTTTTGCCTTTTTACCATCTTGTAGTGTCCCATCGATCGTATTTAAGTGTACTTCTTTTTTTTTTTTTTTTT
>NZ_NEXU01000060.1:0-19163 GCF_002224105.1 Psychrobacter sp. DAB_AL32B
CGTGCGCGCGAGCCACATCATAATCTTGACGCAGCTGACGAACCTGTTTATTGAACCGCAAAATATCAGTGATAAATGCCCAAAACTTAGGGTTAAGAATATTTTTGCGCTGCGATAATAAAGTATTGAGTGTATGACCATTATATTCAAAATTACGAGCGGTATTTTTAACTGAGAAACTCATATCTGTTGCTTGAAACGGTACTTGTAGCTCATAAAGCAAACGAAAAAAGTTGGGATAAGTACGCTCATTAAAGACGATAAAGCCAGTATCTATCGCACTTTTCTCTACTTTGCTTGGCTTTGCCTTTTTACCCTCTTGTAGCGTCACATCGATAGTATTCACGTGTCCGCCAATATAATTGTTGGCTTCAAATACCGTAACGTCATGCTGCGGCGCTAAATAATGCGCACAAGTCAGCCCTGACACGCCCGAGCCGATGATGGCGATACGCTTTTTCGCTTGAACGTTGGAAGAATCTTGTAAAACGCTGCTAGATTTTTTAGCCATTATTTCTGTATTTTTACGTTTACGGTGGATAAACGACATAAAGGCGTTCCTTGTTATTTTTTTAAAACGCTATTTTTTTACTATGTTCTCGGATCTATCACGATTTATTGTTTTTTATTCATTTTTTCACTGACTTGCTTCCAGACCAAATCTGGTAACGTCCCTAATACTTTTAAGGGTAAGGTAAGTTTTTTAGGGAATTCGATGACATCATGACCGCTCTTTATACCATCGCGAATCGCTTGACTTGCCTGCTCTGGCGTTTGGAGAAATGGCATCGGAAAGTCGTTTTGTTTGGTCATCGGTGTTTCGACAAAACCGGGCACCACTAAACTCACTGATACGTCATGCGGTGCCAGGCTAATCTGTAAGGTTTTCATTAGATAATGGATGGCCGCCTTTGAGCTACCATAAGCTTCGGCACGGGCAAAGGGCACATAGGCCGACGCTGAACCCATCCCCACCAAGCGACCGCGTGAGGCAATTAGCTTTGGCAACACCCCTTCAATGGCATGTGATAACGTACCCATATTCACTGACATAACGTTCATAAAAGCACTGCTATCGAAGTTTGGCATATCCAAATATTCACACATGCCCGCACCACAAATTGCCAAATCAACGTCACTAATTTTATCAAAAGCGGCAATCACTTTATCTCGATCCATTAGATCTAAATTTATGGTTTCTGCTCCTAGTGATGTGAGCTCAGCTAATGCTTCATCATCACGACCAACGGCATAAACATGCTGCCCCTCTTGCAGATAGTCTTTTGCCAACTGATAACCAATGCCAGAGGTCGCACCAGTAATAAGAATGTGTTGTTTTTTAAGCGTCGCTGTCATCGTAAAGATCCTTTTATTGGCTTGCTGTGTTATATACAATTTGGTTTTGATAAATGCCTATTCAATCTATCTTTAGTCATTAAAAAGTGACGATCAAGAATAATTAATTATCACTTTTTAATTAACCAATGGCTTCGTTTATTTATCAAATCTAAATAATTATAGTATAACTAAGCACCTCAATTTGTTGTTGCTTCGCAAACGGGCATATAGATAAAACGGTAGACAAATTTGGTGTATAAAATATTTTGTCATCGTTTATCACAGTATTGACGTTTTTATAAAAAAATATGAAAATAAAGCTTGACCTATTTTTTATCTTTGCTAGAATACGCCCCACTTAGCAAGAACTCGTTAGAGACTTCCTAAGCTCGTTGTAAGCAATTAAACACTTACAGCTTATTCTCCAATAGCTCAGTTGGTAGAGCAACGGACTGTTAATCCGTGTGTCCCTGGTTCGAGCCCAGGTTGGAGAGCCATATTTTAGTAGTAAATTTTTTGAGTCATCTTTGATTCGATTATGGCATTTGCCAAGACCCTCATCACTTTGATGAGGGTTTTTTTATGGCGGCTGCTTTTTAAAGTGATGTGCTGAGGAAGGAATTTAAGACAAACGCACTTAAAATAAGCGCATTTAAGGTAAGAAAATTGAGATATGTGCTTGTTCTTTGTTTTCCTGAATGACATTGCTATACGCTGACAACTGGTGATCAGAAAAACGATTGGTAAAATGCCACATGGTTGCAAATATCGTGCTCAATAACACAGCCATCACCGCAAGAATCACCCATAGTGGCGTTTCATTAGTGAGCGTATGCTTGATTTGATCAGGAATCGCCCAAAATGGTGAAAATTCATTTTTATTACCACGTAAGTGCTCAATCTCATCACCCAAACGTGAGATCAGATAGCGAATCTTTTCAGTGGCTTCAAGCCGATATTTACCTTGAAAACCAAGCAACATAGCATAGTGATAAACTTCTAGCGCCGGTAAGCGCTTTTCTCCTTGTTCACGTAAGCCATCTAAGCGCTCAAAAAACTCATTGCCAGCGATTTGAGAGCCAAATAAGTCTAACTGTAAAGGATTTAGCTCCCATGCATCTTTTAGCGTCTGAAACGCTGGCTCTTGCGAGGTCATGATCGTCTCATCTATCAGCGCACAATAAGCGTACTTTGCCTCATGGATATTTTCTGACAAAAAACCTTTTTTGCGGGCATTGATTTCAAACTTATCTAAAAATTCATATATTTTTTGGCGGAAACTGCGTGGCTCAGTGCTGAAATAATGGTTGCGTAATAAAAACACCAAGTAAAAGCCGTCATACATAATATCAACGAGCGACTGGCTGCTGATACGCCTGTTAAGCCCTTCGGTTGAAACTTTTGAGGCAACCTCACCTGAATCTAATAGTGACGGTGCAGAGCCAGCTGAATGATTTCCTAGCATGATTATTCCTAATATTTATTGTCTTAAATATACTATCTAACAAAATGGTGAGATGATAATAGAAAGAGAAATAGTTATAAAAATTGATAGCAGTAGCACGTTGCCACAAATGTGTCTCTTTTATTTTGAACGAACTATATCAAGCAAGATACAGCGAAAAACCATTAAAGAAACACTTAAAAAACTATTGCACGATAGCCATCAGCTCAATTTTCAAATCATCAAAACCGTTCGGTACATAGATACAGATAGATTCAGACCTAATCATTTCATCATATAAATCACCTATTGGCTCGATGGTGAAATAACCAAATCCAGGTCTAACGGGAATAGCACTTGGCACTTGAGCAATGTGCGCAATCGGTGAGCCTGGTAGCGCTGACAATACTCGCTTCTCAACGGCATCTGGGGTTGCAACCTTGAAGCGTCTTGGTACCAAATTCACCAACTCATGCATCGGTAGCGACGAGCTCACAGACAGATACAACTGCGAGCTACGAGTGATTTTATCACTGCTAAGATCGCCCATATAATAAGAGGGTTTGATTTGCCGTAATGGGATAGAGATAAAGTTACTGGCAATAACGGTATTGAGGAGCTCACGAATGATACTAATAATACTGGTAAATGAATCATTCACCTGATTATGATGGTATTGCGGTAAATCGCCTACCTTGTATAACGAGCTAAAAGTAGCCAACTGACTGGCGACATTTAATAGGGCCTCATAAAGGCGCTCTGGGTGCAGTTTTGCATTATTGTATAAGTGACTCAACTGTGAATAAGCAGTATTAAGCGTATGTAACAGCCAAAACGAAGCAATATCAGATGAACGGAATTCTAATAAATCATTATTGGATTGGCGATGGTGATCATATAGCGAGCTGGACTTAGTATTAATCATCGTCATCAAGCGATAGACCTGATTTAACAGCGCAGGATTACTCATAACATGAATGCTAGGCACCATATACTCATCATCTACTTGATAAACACCTTGAGTGGTACGAGTCAGCTTTGCCACTAATAATGAGACAGTATCTTGACTCGGCGCTTGTGATGAATGACTTAATTGCACACTCGGTGATAGCCTTAGCACATCGATGACCGCGTCGGCAGCTTGACTATATAGGTCTTGCGCATCGATACTGTCTCTTACATAACGCGCAGGATTATCACTATGTTCTGTCTGTATATTACTACCGCTATGACGAATAATCTCTAAGCTTAAAAATACGTAAATATCATCACTATGCTCTTGACTATCGAGCGCGATGGATTTTGGCAGCGCATCTGTACGCGGAGCTTGATATATCGTGCCATCGGGTAATACAGCATAAATACTCTCAAAGCTTAATAGATTACTTTCTAGAAGTTGCCTATCAATTTGAATATCAGAGATACCGTAAGCGTAAGGATGCGTAAGCATCATACTTAAGGCGCGTTGCGAGTTGTGATAGCTGTCTTGAATCTGAAAATGCTGAGGTCTTAAAAACAAACCTTCGCCCCATAATACGCTGTGTTTACTCAAGACTGTCTCCTACGAGCAAGCAACCAATGGTTGCTGATAATATTTAAGTTTGGTAGCAAAAACAGGTGCTAACTCTGGCGTGATACCTTCTTTGATATTCACATCACACGCGCCAACATTCAAGGTTAGCGGTTTCTCAAAATCAATACTGCTAATAGGAATCAGCAGCTGAGAGCGTTTTTTGGTGTATCGCAGCCCAACTTTGATGGCAATAAAACGAGCATCTTGCGGGATGTTCAGCTTCAGCGTCGTTTGACGGCTAGGAATGATGCTTACTTCTTTAACAGCCAGCTCCGTAAGCTCAACAAATTGACTCTCATCTTCCAAAAAAGCGATGTGAGCGATGCTGGCCGTGCCTTGCTGATAACGACCGGCGTTTGCATTGATGCTTGGCAGTATTTGCAAAGTGAGGTTTTGACGCTTTAATTGCGCTTGTAGTGCTTGCTGTTCATTATTCATTATCTCAAGCTGCTGTTGCTGCTGCGCAAATTGCGCTTTTAACTTTTCCAGATCTTCGTTGGCATTGGCATTAGCATTAGCCTTGATATTGACACTTGCTTCATGACCGCTGCTAACGTCATGAGCCTGCCCATGGGAATAATTATCCACCAATGAGGTCAACTTATTAGGAGTTGTTTGTTGGTTCGATCGGCTCAATCTATCGCTGGTACAACCAAACAGCGCGATACTACAAACACCACAGACCATTGCTCTTACTAAAATTACTACCATATAATTATCCATAATTTTTTATTGCAATCATTAATAGACACTATTGGCTGGTTAAAATCTCAGCCATTTGTGGACGGCCCAACACTCCTTTTTTACGTAGCTCAACGTGCCCTAAATCCATCATACGCCAGTCACCACCCCATACTAAACCCGCAGATTTTGCTACTTGGCCATATAACTTATAGCCTTGCATCGCCCATGGATCCTTTTCAGTAATGACAATCTTACCGTTTCTAATAAAAGCACTATCACCTGCCAGACCAAACTGATGATAGCTTTTATAAGAACCTGCCTTTGTGACATGCGTACCTTGTTTCAGCAATTTTGCTTGTCGCCCAGGGCTGCGATAACCTTCCAAAAGCACCATTTCATAGCCATATTGGTCGCTCATAACCTTGTATATAGCCAGTAGTCGTTGAACAAATTCAGAATTCATCTTATTCCAATTACGGTCAGCATTTTTGATATTGATATGACCATTTGTAATATGTGATGCCAATATATCGCCTGAATAGCCAGTCGTGTGGTCTTGAACCTGTAAATCAGAAATATTTGGTTCGGGTAATATAAGCGGTGTGGTTGCTAATGGCGCGTCTGTCGCCGCCTCAGGCCAATACCCTTCTTCAATTTGGGTGGCTTGATAACTGGCAACCTCTGCTTCAAGCTCGGCAAACAACTCTGCTGACGGCGATGGCGGTGGCCGCAATTGCTCCCCTATTAACAATTGATTGATTTGGACGTTGGCCGTATTTGGTGAATCATCTTGAGTGCGATAGACTTCAAGAGAATCATGAGTCATTAAGAAATAGCAGAGCGCTGTCGTCGTCATGATTATTAATACGGACAAAGCAGGGATAATAGCAATTCTAATACCTGATATTTTGAGCTTAACTTTAGGTTTTGTCAGAGGACGTTTGCTCTTCAACACCAATAAATGCTGAAAAGTAACGTCAGCCTTACGGTAAAAATGACCATACAGCTGACGATCAAAAAGCATGACTATCACTACAATAGAAACAAGCGTAAATGTCGTGATTATCAGATAAATCATAAGCTCAAATAAATCATCTTATAAAACTTGTAGGACAAGCAAGGAGCGCAGAAATCTGTTTAAAACAATCTATTTACAAGCTGCTTGCATCAAATATGCCAGCTATTATATAGATAAACTGGCAGTTATTACCAATAAAAACCAAACTTAATTATATCCTTTATTTATTTAGTAGCGGTAAGCTGGAGAATAAAAAATAGACTCAAAGAAAAAACAGAAAATACTAAAACAAACTAAAGTAAATAAATATAGTAGCCATCATCAGTAAAATACCATAAACTGCCTCTCAAGAATTTGTTCAGATAGAGGTATAGTTAATGCATTCAAAAAAAATAATAAGCTATATTATGTATAGTTTTACAGTTATTTTTGTTGTTTATCTACTTCTCGTTTGGATGTACTTTAGAGACAATACACTACAACTTACCTCTTATCAGCTCTTAATTTGGTTTATCATTATTCCGTTATTTTTGTTTGGTTTAATATTAATGATAAGATGGTATGGAAAAAAACTAGAGATCAAAGAAACAAAAAATCCGCTCGATACAACCAAAGAAATTGATATTATTCTGCCTGATAGCTATCAATTGTTTATCAATAGTAGTATGAGTTTGCCGGAAGGAAATAGCTGGTCTGAGATCATAGACAACCATGACGATCTGACTCATTTAAGTGAATCACTATCAGATTTCGATGGTTTACCTTTATTAATCAAACCCATTGATAGAATTATTACCGCGCAAACACCCTTGTATCATCACGAAGATAATAGTGATTTTGATAATTATGATGATGATAGTTATGATGATGAGGCAGATGGTTTTACTAATTTAAGCGTCACAGAATATGCGCAAGAGCAAACACAATCTGCAGATGATTTGACCCTGCGTTTGTGCGCATTGATTGATGAGCAGCTGTTATTGAGTGATAGTTTTTTATTGATACTCGCCCAAAATTTTGAGCGTATTGAACAACAGAATGATGAACCGAATTCAGCGATCCATATTCATCCTGATTGGCAAGCGCATTATATCGCAGGCATTAATGATAGTGATGATGGTGATGATGGTGATGATGGTGATGGTGATGGTGATGCTAAAGAGTCTCCTGCTGCTGACCTGCCCGCCCACACGCTGTCAAAGCTGCCTATTTATTTGTGCGTTCCAAGCCTCGCTGACTCTGACTTTCTAATAAAATTCCTCAAGCAACAATTAGCAGGCTATGGCATTACTGAGTCAGTATTTACTATTACTCTTATCATTGCTGATGATGAATCCTATCAGCCTATCGAATTTATAAACGAGTATCTTATTACGATAGCCAATGCGACTGACCCTCAAGCTTGTCTACTCATTGCTATAGACTCTCAAATTAATGAGGCATGGTTGGAGTCATCTTTATATACAAATATTGCTGACAGTACTGTACCCACTGAAGCTGGCATCTTGCTGCTTTTTTCTAATAAAGCTGCCCAAGAGCTGCTTAAATTGGATAACGATACCAGCTTTTTATTGACTAAGATTACTAATGACTATCCCCATCAAATTGATGCTGCTACCAATAACCTCTCTACTCCTACTCAGTCAAGCACCCGCAAGCATTACGCAAACCATCTAAAAACGATACAGCACCTATTGCTGAATGGCTCATCAACTCCAACATCCAAAGATGAGCGCAAAATAAAAATAGCAACAAAACAGCAGATTGAATCTGCCAACGCTAAACCAAGCATAGAAGCAATTCTACCTGATAGCAATATCGCTGCTTTGTCAGACATTAATCCGCTATCACAGCCTTACGATATGTCTAAGTTTATGACATTTATCGATTCATTTATAAAGAAAGACCTACTGGTAAATGACTATTATTTAGGGCATTATATGCCAAATAACTCATGGTTGACGCTATTTATAAGCCTAACATTATTTATCGATAAAGCTAATAACAGTAAACAAGAGTTAGAAAAAGTATTTTTAGTAACCAAACATAAGCACGATTGTATTCTATGGCTGACAGACTTGTCTAACGCTCCTTAACCATCGTTAAGTTCGGCTTTAGCTCCGCCAATAAGCATCTTACTTGCTGTTTTGACACCCCAATAATTCTCTATTATTTTACGATTACATTAGGTAGCAGGCATGTTTTCAAGGTTTTTTCATCTTATTTATAATCCAAGAGTGTTATTGAGCTTAGGGGTTATCGTCGCACTGGTCTTACTTTATGATTATGTGACCCTTAAAACCTTTCTTATTATCCTTGGGATTGTCATAACCTTTGTGCTAATAGCTTCAATTGGCTATTATTTTTGGAAAAAACGTAAACTTGCCTCAGTAGAATTAGCAAACTTAGTAGAAGATGGTAGCGATGAGCATGATAACGACAGTATCGCTAAAGATGAAAATGCCCAAGAAGTTCAAGCATTACGTCAGCAAATGCAAGATGCTATTAAAACCATTCGCAAATCAAAGCTTGGCGATCAAACCGGTAAAGCAGCGTTGTATGAGTTGCCTTGGTATATGGTTATTGGCAATCCGGCAGCAGGTAAAAGCTCAGCGGTGCTCCATTCTGGGCTAAAATTTCCGTTTATGGAGCAGTCCAACAAGCTATCCGTCAAAGGCGTAGGTGGTACGCGTAATTGCGATTGGTTCTTTTCAACCGAAGGCATCTTGCTCGATACTGCAGGACGCTACTCTGCCTATGAAGACGATCGCTCAGAATGGTTGTCATTTTTAAACCTCCTCAAAAAGAATCGCCCCAAAGCGCCTATTAATGGCATTATCATTGCTGTTAGTATCGCCGAGCTCACCAAAAACGATCCAAGCTATGCCTTGGATTTGGCCAAAAACTTACGCAGTCGTGTGCAAGACTTAACTGAGCAATTAGAAGTCTATGCTCCTGTTTATGTGGTCTTTACCAAGATGGATTTGGTCTCAGGCTTTCGTGATTTCTTTCATGACTACGAACAAGAAGATCGCAGTCAAGTATGGGGCGCGACTATTCCCTACCCTGAAGACCTCGATAATATTAATATTACGGATGTATTTGAAGAGCACTTTGGCATATTGGTCAATGGTCTAAAAGACTTGAGTACCACTAAACTCTCCTTGCGTCACCAGCGAACAGTATCTCCGAGTCTCATGACTTTTCCGATGGAATTTCAGTCGTTACGTCCGATGATACGGACACTTATGCATGCATTGTTTGAAGACAACCCTTTTCAATTTAAGCCCATACTACGTGGATTTTACTTTACTAGTGCCTTGCAAGATGGACAAGTAAGCAGTCAGATGACGCTACAAATGGTGCAAAATTATGACCTGCACCCACCAGCGGTACCACTTAATGCGCAACAAGAAGCCGCAGACAAGCCTTATTTCTTACAAGACCTATTTTCAAAAGTTATTTTAAAAGACAAGCATTTGGTTAAGCAGCACAAAAATCGTAACAAACGCAGTCATCGCGCGCTTGCGACCTTAGCCGCTGTCGTTAGTTTATGCGTGGCTGTCGGTTTGTGGACATGGTCATATGCCAATAATAAACAGCTGACTGAACGGGTCATGGCTGACTTACAACAAGTCGCAGAACTACAGAAAAACACTAACGGTGACCTGCAATCTCAACTTGAGTCGCTGAGTATCTTACAAAGTCGGATAGAGCAGCTTGAAGAATATGAAGATAATCGCCCATTATCGTTAAGCTTTGGTCTCTATCAAGGCAATAAACTCAAAGAAAAACTCTTATCTGAATACTATAATGGTATTGGCATCATTGTTTTGGCACCCACAAAACAAAATATAGAAAAATTTTTGACCGAGGTAAACACCAACGCCGCTCAGTTGGAAGTGCGCACAGAGGCGTCGGCTTCTGACGATGCGGCTGAGACTGCCACTAATAATGCCTATATTCAGTCGGATCCAACCGATGTCGAAGACGCTTATAATGCCCTCAAAGCTTATCTCATGCTTGGCAACCATGACCATTTAGAAAACAGTCATTTAAGTGATCAAATGACGCGATTTTGGCGTAACTGGCTTGAAGCCAATCGCGCCGATATGCCGCGTGATAAGATGATTCGCCAAGCTGAGCGTATCTTAAGCTTTAGCCTAGCTCACGTCGATGATCCTGCTTTTCCACTTATCCAAAACGACTTAGGACTGATAGATAAAACTCGCAGTAATCTATCAAAAGTCAGTAAGGGGCAGCCTGCACGAGAACGCGTCTACTCTGAAATTAAAATGCGCTCATCTGCCCGCTTTCCATCAGTGACAGTCGCCCAGATGACTCAAAACACGACCAATGAAGCACTACTCGGTAGCTATGTTATTTCCGGCACTTTTACCAAGCAAGCATGGGAGTCTTTCGTCAGTGATGAGATTGATAAAGCCGCCACTACCAAAGTAGTTGCAGATGATTGGGTGCTGGCAACCAATAGCCAAGATGACCTTACTTTGACCGGTAGCCCTGAACAAATACGACAATATCTGGTCAATCGCTATAAGCAAGAATATATCAGCGAATGGAAACGCTTTTTATCACAAGTGTATATTCGTGATAGTAAAGGATTTGACGACCATGCTGTCTTATTAAACCAGTTGTCTAATACAACAGAGTCACCACTAAAGACTTTGTTTGAGACGGTAGATCGTCAAACTCAGTGGGATAATCAAGCAGCTAACCAAGCCTCAACTGATGGCGGCCAATCTCGACGCTCATTTGTCAATTGGTTCAAGCAAACCATCCTGCGTCAAAGCCCCGCTGAGCTGCGGCAAGCAGAAGCGGCGCTCGGCAGCGGTAGTACCTCGGCTAATACTGCTCCGACAGCGCAAGCACGCTCAGGTGTGATTGCGCAAGAGTTTTCCTCTATACATGCCTTGGTGACGCCACGAGAAGACAATCAGAATCTATCGCTATTAGACAATTACTTGGCAAGCTTAGGAGATATTAGAACGCGCTTTAATAATATCGTGCGTAGTGATGATATCGGCCCTGATGCCTTGTTGTTTGCCTCGCAGACCCTCAGCCCTGAAGGCTCAGAATTGACCAAATCTTTGCAGATATTAGATGAGCAGATACTGAGCCAAGCCAACTCTGAAATTAAACAACTTGTTCGCCCTTTACTAAGTGAGCCACTGACCCGCTCATTCAATATGCTACTGACACCAACTAAGGCAGAGATTAATAAAGTTTGGAAGGCGCAAGTCTATAAGCCTTTTCTTGATAATTTGGGTAATAAATATCCGTTTACTGCCAATGCCAACTTAGAAGCCACTCCTGCTGAGATTGGCCAGTTTTTTGGCGAAGACGGCTATGTGGCAAGATTTGTCAACGAGGCCTTGTCACCTTTTATTATTCGCCGCGGTGATCAAATCTCAAGTAAGATTTGGAATGGTGCAGGTTTAGGATTGAGCCCTAAATTTGTCGCTGACTTCGGTCGTTACTTTGTTAACTATACTGGTAGCAATAGTGCTGGAGCGTCTGGTGCCGCTGGCGCTAGCGGCGCTGCCAATCAAACTACATTCCAAATCATGCCATTGCCTGTTAGCGGTCTGACCGAATATACGATTGTGGTTGATGGTCAACAGCTGCGCTATCGCATGGGTACCCAAGCTTGGACAACCTTTGTATGGCCAAATCCGAGTAGCCAGCCTGGGGCGAGCATCAGAGCCAAAGATTACGATGGCAGAGACTTTACGGTCTTTGAAGAGGCAGGTAGCTTCGGGGTAGAAAAACTGATCAATAGTGCACGCCGTACTGAACTTGGTAATGATATTTTTGAGATGGCATGGTCAGGTGATGGTATCACTGTCTCTGTACGCTTTAGAATCATCAGTGGCAGTGGTAGTAGCAGTACCGCTACTCAAGGCCGCTCTACCAATCCATTTACCGGTATGAAATTACCGGATGAGATTATCGCTCTTGGTGTCACGCGCACAGCAAGGCCAATTACTGATGACAACACAGTCGATGGCAGCTCTCCCACCAATAACTCAGCAGCCAATTCGACCGCTCAAAACCATCAACAAGGTCGTCAACAAAGCAATGAACAAAGCAGTACAAACCGCGCGCAATCAGCCAGCGACTTGAACTCGTCCGCTAGTGCTAATAATGATAGCCGTACACAAACGGAGCCTCCTGCTGCTACTAATGATAATTCGGCCGTCGCTGAGCAGCAGGAGCAAACGCCATGATGCCTAAATCCTTACCTTTAGTATATTTTGGCAAACTGCCTGCTCGCGGAGATTTTATACGGGCGCGTGCTCATATCTCCGAAACCAATGCCATTGATGAATGGGTCAGTCAAGCCCTAACCATTTCGGAAAAAATCTTTAGTGAAAGCGCGATAGATAAAGCGCACATCGATAACATTGCCTTTTTAAACTTTAGTCATGTAGATACCAGATCTAATGAAATTATCACCGGTGTTCTTATTCCCAGTCACGATAGTAGCTATAGAAACTATCCGCTGATAGGTTTTGGCGTACTGCATGCTGATAAACCAAAAAACTGGATGAACTATCTACCAGTCAAGTCGTCGACCCTTTGGAATGACACTTATGAAGTTTTGAGCGTGGCCAAGTCTAAAACTGACAATACTGATCTTATGGAATATCTCAATCATAGTCAGCTGACGATCAATAACAGTGCCAGTACTTACTATTATGACTTTATCAATACCACTACTTTGCAAGATATAGCGATCTTAATGAACATCGATAAGTCGCAACTGATAGAGCAAATTATCGCTACTGGCTTGTTATTTTTACCTACCTTTACTAAAGGCTTTCATGGGCTCAATAAAGCCATTTGCTGGTCACTCACGTCTGATAGAGAAAACTCGATACACATGGCAACTTTTTGGCATGATCTCATCAATGGTTTCTACCAGCCGCATCAGCTCTATCTGAATACCTATCTATACCGTGTTGCTAATTGCTATCGTTTGCTATTGAGCTTCACTAAACCAGATGGACACATACTTGAGCAAATATCAGAGAGTGAAAATAGCTATCCTGAAGATTGGGTAGTCATCGCTGATAGCGACTGGACACAAGGCTATATTAATGAAGATATTGGGCTAACCCGTTTTAATAAAATATTGTTACAAGACAATCTATACCTGTATGATACTAGGCAATTGTTTAAAAAAACCTTTTTAGCACAATAGCTATTTATAACTATTATTCATTGAAAGCCACTAATTAAATGTTACTTATTAAAAACCACTCATGGTAGTAGCTATGTGCCATAGCCTGTAATTAGTCACTGCTCAATCATACCAAGCTTAAAAAAGGTACTTTGATGAAAGTCCTCTCCAAAACATCCAAACCTAGGCCAACAAATCGCATGAAAAACCTGCTATTAGCCGTCGCTATGACCTTCCCTATCAGCGCCGTTGTCTTTGCAGCACATAACGATGCTCATGTGACCAATGACGCACAAAATGTGCCTGTCGTCATAAAAGGTGTGGTCGCTACCAGCTCAGACAAACAGCAGCTTCTTGAAAAGCTAAAAGCACAGTATCCTAATAAACCCGTCAGAGATGAAATTGAAGTGCGTTCGAACATCAGTATACCAACCAACTGGCAACAGATAGCAACGGCTATTATCGATAGCGACATCTCTAATATTCGCCAAGGCCGTATCGATATTCATGGTACGACCATTAGCTTACATGGCAAAGTCAGTAGCGTTGAACAAAAACAAGCCATTCAAAACCGTATTCACTCACGCCTAACCGATCTCTATCAGCTAGAGAATCAACTGGTCGTCACCCAAGGTGAACAACATCTCTTAGACGACACTTTAGGCAACCGTATTGTCGAGTTTGAATCCGGTAGCGCTAACTTGACGCCTATGGGGCTTGGTATTTTAGACGACATGGCGGGTGTATTACAGCGAGTTGGCGATAAGCCGGTAACCATCATTGGACATACCGACAATGTCGGCAATCCTAGTGGCAATTTAACATTATCAAATCAGCGTGCCGAAGCGGTCAAGCAATACCTCATAGGTCGTAACATTGATGCTGCTCGTCTAAGTACCGCTGGTAAAGGCGACGCTGATCCTATCGCGAGTAATGACAAGGAAGAAGGACGCACTCGTAACCGCCGTATCGAATTTAACCTTGGTGAATAACGCTGCTATATACGTTGATAATGGCAGCTAAGCACTGATGCTTATGATGCCGTCTCTTACACAAGAGGGACTACCCCTATGTTACGCTTAACCAATACCGTGCTGCCAATGCACCCTGATAGGCTCTATGCCAGTGAAGGCTGTACTCAATCGCCCTATCCGAGTGCTCGCCAAAACATCTGTGCTCATCAAGCGTGGCAACATAAGCTCATGCATAACTCTGATGAAGCTGATGTTATTGCTCAACTAAATCCCAATGGTAGTCGCCAATACCAGCAGCACGGTATCGACACCTATGTGCTGCATGTCTATATCCATGAGCGGCATCATCCACCCTTTACATCATTAACTCACCTAATCGGTAGCACTCTAACCTTAAGCTTCGATACCCCAAGTGGTCTAAGCTTTCGCCATCTATATCTAACGGCCGTGCAGCAATTGGATCATGATGGCAGTTATGGTTATTACCGTCTACTAGCACAGCCGATCACCTATCGATTACATCAACATTTACGCTGTCATATCGATACTGATTTGGCCGTACAAGCGATGATAGCAGAGCGCACGGCCGCGCTTGATATAGAAACAGTCGATGACAGTGGTGAAAATGCTAGCTGGACACCGGCACGTATGACCCAGTGGCAAATAAGCGACTGGACACATATTTGCGAGCGGCTTTCGCGGCAAGGACTGACGGCTTACTTGCGCCATGAACAAACAAATGAGCACAGTCCGCCAAAGCTCATTATTACCTCTGCTCATCCCAGCGATAACGATAGTATCAGCGTAAACGTTGGCGCACTGCGCTACCAACAAGTATTACACGACCGTGTGCATGCGCCCGTTCTAGCAATGAGTGAGCAGATTGTCACCCAACCAAACTCAGTGACGATGCAGCGCTTCAATGCAGCAAGTGTCGCACATCCAACCCAGTCAGCCGATATTGCTACGAGCAATGATGGTGATAAAGAAAACAATCAGACGAGTAGCCACTCACTCACTTTAGACAGCCCAGCCGCCTTCGCTCCAGTAACGGATACCGAGAGTATTGATGATGCCAACATAATTGCTAACAGTCATCAAAGTCATTATAGCGTCTATCATGCCCTTGCCCATGTTACGGATTTGAGTGTTGCTGATACCTTTACGCTCGTCGATCATAGTGCGCTTAATCAACACTACCGCGCTACCCATATCGTGCATCTGGCTCGCAATAGTCTGGCACATGTGACAGGTCTGACCCAAAGCTCACGCCATCATCAGCGTCATGATTCCTCTTTGGAAGCTGGCATTCATTTGACTCAGTTACGCCTCATTACCGCTGATACCCCATGGGTCGGCCTTCTATACAGCAGACGCGCTCTACCGCCGATGACAGGGATTACCGATAGCCAAAGCGATACAGACAGTCGCAATCATATGACGCCCACGCGCAGCTACTTACTGGATAGTCCCGCCCAGCCTATCAATCGCCTTGAGGCGCAAGCGGGTGCCAACTATGGCACACACTTCACCCATAGGGCAGATGATCAAACCCTCGTACAAGCCATTGGTGATAGCGAGCATCTGATCAATACTGGCAGTCTATTGTCATCGACTCGCCCTAGCTTATTTGCCACTAATAACGAACAAGCCATTGAAAGCGGTTATCGCAACACCGACAACGGCTTATCAGAATGGGTGACTGATCACCGCAGCGAACAAGCTTACTCACAGCTCAACGTCGATGATGGACAAATCAGTGCCAGCCTAAAGATGGGTATTATAAATCCTGCTACAGATGGTGCTAAACGCCAAGGTATCAATACGGCCACTAACGCTCAAATCAATATCAAATCAGGCGAAGCGATGGTGCTATCAACGCAACCGCAAACTCACGAACAGTCTGGACAACACAATTACCAACAGCATACCTCAACTCTGACCCAAACTGCCTTAGGTGGTCAGCACTTAGCAGAGCGGTTAACGCAACTAGCAACCGGGCTTGGTAGACAAGTCAATGACCATAACGCGATTAAAACGCAACTTGAGACTATCGCAGAGGAACAGCAAACCAACACCCATCAAACAATGCCACTCACTCTTATCGATAGCGCAGCAGACAGTGCTTATGTCAGCGACGATACACTAATCCAGCGGTCAATGGGTGAGATGATTAGTACTACGCAAACGGACATGATGATAAGTAGTGGCGATAGTCATCATCAAGTCAGTAGTGAGTCACTCAACATAGTAGCCGATGGTCAATTTAGCATGACCAATGCGAAAGAGAATATCACCCTCTCTGCCCATACAGGAAAACTGGAAGCGACGGCTAAGCAGGATGTAAACATCGCCTCCTCGACTAAAGAGGTTGAAATAGTGGCGACGAATAAAATTACGCTAACGGCTGGTGGTGCGAGTATCACTTTAGATGGCGCAAATATTACGATAGCGGCAAAGCAGTTTACGGAGAAGGCTGGTAAGCATAGCAAGGCTGGAGGCGGTGTAGATGGGTTGGGGCTTGGAGTGTTGCCTAACATCATTCCTGATAAAAAGACGCTAGTGGATGGCGTTTATAGTTTGGCATACCAGTTCTTAGATGATGACGATGTGCCTTATGCAAATATTTCATATACCGCTGTTAATAAAAAGACAGGCGAAGAATTCAAAGGCGTCACTAATAAAGATGGATGGTCAGAACGTTTTCATTCGAATAGTGAGGATGAGATTGAGGTTCATCTAGAGCTTGATTGGCAGGATAACCATAGGAAGCTTAATAATGAGTAGTAATACTACCTCTGCGACGACCAATATTGGACCATCAAACAATAGGAAAGTAAAAATCTCTCGTCCTATCGAATTATTCTTATTATTTTGGATCGATGAGATTGAACCAACTGTTGATACTACTTGGAATCCAACTGGGAGTTTAACTGGTAGAGACTTCTTTAAAGAAGCAGCCCAGACACGTCTAATAAACTTAAAAACCGAGCCTTGGTTTGATTCTCGCTTCCATCGTGCTCATTGCCCTCCAATCACTCACTTTAGTGAAATACAAAAAATTATAGATAACTGGATAAAAAAATACGGTGGATCTAATAAAGTAGTAATAAGAGAAGTAAGTTTTTTCTCTCATGGTGCTTGGGATGGACCTATTATATATAATGCCAGTCAATACGACCCTGAACATATATTTTTTGATCGATTTAAAGCTCAAATTAAGCCTGCCTTATGGGGAGATATTAATTTTTATTGGGCTGGTAATAAAGAATGTCGATTGAACTTCTTTGGTTGTAATACTGGAAATATTAAAAAAGGTATTTCTAATATATTCGCTAGAAATACCTCTATTAATTTAAATAACTCAAATGTAACTGTATCAGGTCAAATGACATCTTCTTTTCCTTCATTTTACCCAGACTCTCGCTATACAACTGGAGCACGTAGTATGAATAAGGGTTGGAATGCGGGTCCCACTTATATGGTTTCAGGAGATGCAGGACAAGGAAAATCAGCGCTTATTGATAAAGTTAAAGCTAATAAAATGTCATTTTATCAAAGCGGTAAAAATATCAGCAAGTCCTATCAATCTATCTTTAATGATCATAGAAAAAAACGAACGACAACATCTTCTTCTGAACTTAGTACTATCGAACGATGGTTAAGGTTATATCGTTGAAATATATAACATATTTTATTTACGCATTAATGTTACTAACAATAGCAGGCTGTAGTATGGACAAGAGCAACTCTATCAACTTTACTTTCTCTAAAGCAGAAGATTTCGAAGACGAAAGCAATCTCTGTGTTAATCTCACACTTATCAGTGAATATTCAGCTTCAGAATGGTATCCCTATCAAAAAAGAATAACCATTATGTATAATAGCAAACTATTAGTTCACAATCTTAATGAACCGAATGTTGCGCGCACTTCCATTGAAGTTCTCAACCCTAAACAGTCACTACATTATGAGAGTGATAGTGATAATGTATATGCAAATATTGGTGTAGATACTTTTGAGAGTTTTAAATTTAGTTCTGAGTTTTATAATGTGTCTGTCGATATTAAAAATGGAAAAAGCCCTATTCTCTCTAGAGCCGAATATCTAGCAGGAACAAATTTATTAAAATTGCATTATTATGATTCTAATGAAGCTAAATATAAAATTTATCCGCTCAATGCTGAGGACATTAATTACATTGATGATTCCTACACTTATGAACAGCTTAAAAACTCTGAAAAGCTGTTAGAAGAAGACATTCGAAGACTAGAACATCTAACGTCAGAGCAAATCCAAAGTCTTATCTTAATTCATAGAAATAAAGACTTTAAACTGTTAGGCGGCAGTTGAAGAAGGTAATAAATACCCCATGGGTCGGCCCTCTATACAGCAGACGTGCTCTACCGCCGATGATGGACAGTCAATTAATGATTATGCCAACATAAAGACTCAGTTAGAAGCTATCGCTAAGGAACAGCAAACCAACACCCATCAAACGACGCCCTACACGCTGATCGATAGCGCAGCAGATAGCAGTTACGTCAGTGCAGACACGCTCATTCAACGGTCAATGGGCGAGATGATCACCACCACTCAGCAAGAGATGATGACCAGTAGTGGCGATGGTCATCATCAAGTCAGTAGCGAATCACTCAATATCATAGCCGATGGTCAGTTTAGTATGACCAATGCTAAAGAAAATATCACGCTATCTGCGCATACGGGTAAGCTGGAAGCAACGGCCAAGCAAGATGTGTAGTGATCGGATAATTTAGGACCACTTATAAGAAGTTTTTGTTAAAATATCGTCTCTCTTTTTCTACTGGTTCCAGATGTTTATTAAAAGAATGCTGTCTGATATTCTGATAGTCGCCCCAGATATAATCACTGAAAATAAATCTCAATACATAACAGCTTTATGATTA
>NZ_NEXU01000061.1:0-9630 GCF_002224105.1 Psychrobacter sp. DAB_AL32B
GTGATAGTGATACCACTATTACCGCCACCCTGCTGATAGTTCACGGTATGGCAGAACATAGCGGTCGTTATGCAGATTTCGCACAATTTTTAGCCGATCATGGTATCGCAGTTGCCACTTATGATCAGCTCGGTCATGGAAAAACCGTCAAATCTGCCAAAGACTTGGGTTTTTTTGGGCATGAGCATCCTGTACAGTCGCTATTAAAAGATGTCATCATCATGGCAGATAGCTTAAAAGCTCGTCATCCGACTGTTCCGCACTTTGTGATGGGTCATTCTATGGGCTCTTTTATTGTACGCAACGTGCTTAAGCACCATGCGCGAGACTTTACGGGCGCAATCCTAATGGGTACCGCTGACGCCAATCCATTGACCAAAGTATTACTGCCTGTCAATAAGCTACTGGCAAAAGCGGCGCCTAAAAAGCCAAACACCATACTTGCTAATGCGATGAACAAGGTGCTCAATAGCAAGCTTAACAATCGTATTTCTTCCTCACAGTTTGCGTGGCTAAATGAAGACCCCGCCGCCGTCGAAGCGTACGAAGCCGATCCATTAAACGGTTTTACCTTTACCAACAACGGTTTTATGACTTTATTTACTCTGATGGAAGCAGGATTGAATAAAAACTGGGCCACGACGATTGCTAAGGATTTTCCGATACTATTTATCAGTGGAGAAAATGATCCTATCGGTGATATGGGCCGTGGCATTCGCAAAATTGCTAGCCGTTTAGAAAAACAGCATTTTAGCAATGTATCTGCACAGCTCTACCCTCATATGCGCCATGAACCACTCCATGAAAAGAACAATAATGTGGTCTATCAAGATATCTTAGATTGGCTAAATAACAATGCCGTAGATAATTAATAGCAGCGTCGTTGTTGTCGTTTAACGTTTTGCTAAAAGTGGCTAAATTAGCGACTTTTAGCAAAAATAAAGCAAGCAATTTTTAGTCCAGACCGCGCTAATTACAATATCTATTTTTACTTACCTTTCATCAATTTTAGGGGTTTTTATGTCATTACAACAAACTATTGAACAAGCTTTTGAACACCGTAACGAATACAGCCCAAGTACTATGCCACAAGACGTACGTAATGCTATTGAGCAAGTGCTTGAGCAGTTAGATAACGGTACATTGCGCGTTGCAGAAAAAAAGGATGGCGAATGGGTCGTTAATCAGTGGGCGAAAAAAGCCGTCCTATTATCATTCCGTTTAAACGACAACTACATTCAAGCAGCTGGCGAACACCTGCAGTTTTATGACAAAGTTCCGACTAAGTTTGCTGACTGGACTGAAGCACAATTTAAAGAAGCAGGCGTACGTGTTGTGCCACCAGCGGTTGCTCGTAAAGGCTCATACATTGCAGCCGGTGCAGTATTGATGCCGTCGTATGTCAATATCGGCGCTTATGTGGATCAAGGCGCAATGGTAGATACATGGGCGACGGTTGGTTCATGCGCCCAAATCGGTAAAAACGTCCATCTATCTGGTGGTGTTGGTATCGGTGGCGTCTTAGAACCGCTACAAGCCAACCCAACTATCATTGAAGACAACTGCTTCATCGGTGCACGCTCTGAAATCGTTGAAGGGGTTATCGTAGAAGAAGGCGCTGTCATCTCTATGGGCGTTTATATCGGTCAATCTACCCGCATTTATGATCGTGAAACAGGTGAAATCCATCGCGGCCGTGTACCAGCTGGCTCCGTCGTTGTACCGGGCAGCTTACCGTCTGAAGATGGCACACACAGCTTATATGCAGCTATTATCGTGAAAAAAGTCGATGCACAAACCCGTGCTAAAACATCAGTAACTGAGTTATTACGTTTAGCTTAGATGCTTAGTCACTATATTTATTCAATACATTAGCTGTTTTGAATAATAAAAAGATGCTGGGGTTTACTCCGGCATTTTTTTTGTCACTTAATAGCAGCTTAATAGCAGCTTAATAACAGACATTACGTTATAATCCTGTTCTTGTTTTAGCCTTATTCAGACATAAAGCGACACGTACCACAAACCGCCTTTTTATTACGATTGATAAAGGTTTAATCACTTTATCAACATCTAATTGTATTTGAAATATTATGAGTGAGTTATCTTTACGCACTTCTGCGATTCCTGTTACTGATCCAGAAGCTGGGTTACGTTTGACCGAGATTTTTTATTCCTTGCAAGGTGAGGCGCTGACCTCAGGTTTGCCGACCATATTCGTCCGCCTAACTGGCTGTCCACTGCGCTGCGTCTACTGCGATACCGAATATGCTTTTAGTGGCGGCGAGCGTCAGTCGCTTGAGACCATCATGACGACTATCGCAAGCTTCCCGTGTAAGCGCATTTGTCTAACTGGTGGCGAGCCTTTAGCGCAGCCAAATGCCATTGAATTGATGACACGTTTGCTGAATGACGATTATGAAATCTCACTTGAAACCGCAGGTGCACTGACGGTCGAAAACGTCCCACCAGCGGTCAGCAAGGTGATGGATCTGAAAACCCCAAGCTCAGGCGAAGTTGATAAAAATTTATGGTCAAATCTTGATTATCTGACTCAGCACGATCAGCTTAAGTTTGTGATTATGAACCGTAAAGACTATGACTGGGCAAAGGCCAAACTTATCGAATATAAGCTAGATGAATTGGTCGGTACAGTTTGGTTTTCACCAATGTTCAATGTCGCTGAGAATGACAGTAGCCCTGATGTGCCTGTATTAGCGCGAGAGCTTGCTGAATGGATATTAAGCGATGCCTTGCCGGTACGTTTTCAGTTGCAATTACACAAAATTATTTGGGCGGATGCTAAAGGTAAATAACATCCGAAAACCTGAATAAATGCTCCAAATAAATAACCTGTATGGATAATATAAATAAATAGCTAGGCAGCTATAAGGACACATGGATGGTCAAACTAATTTTATTGGGCTTATTGGCTGGTGCGTTCTTTAGCTCCACGTTTATCTTAAATGAGCTGATGAGTAGTGCCGGTGGCCATTGGTTTTGGTCAGCGAGTCTGCGCTATTTATTTATGTGGTTAATCATCACCGTCATTATTACGATGCAGCATGGCTTTGGGCGCATTAAAGAATTGAGCGCTATCTTCTTTCAGCATTGGCGATTTTGGTGCACTACCGGTAGTATCGGCTTTGGTGCATTTTATACTGGCATTTGCTATGCTGGTGACCACGTTGCCGGCTGGGTCGTCGCGGCGACTTTTATGTTTACCGTAGTTACCAGTCTGTTGGTATTATTGGCATTTGGGCAACGCTTTGATAAAAAGTTCATTCTTTATGCGCTGCTGGTCTTTATTGGCGTGGTACTCGTCAACGTCAGCGAGGGATTACGTGCCTCTGCCCTAGCCGATATCAATACCGTTCCAATGGCTGATATGCTGCTATATGGCGCTCTGCCTGCGCTGGTTGCGGCGTTTAGTTACCCCATCGGTAATCAACTGGTTTGGCAAGTCTCCCACAACTCTCGCAAACATATTGCTGAGCGACAACAAGAAAGAGAAAGCGCCGACCATCAAAATAATATCGATAATCATAACCAACCGCTCATATCAGAAGCGTATGATTTATCTACCGTAAGCTATGATGCGACTAACCTCGATGCTAATAAGTCTCACCAACAAACCAATACATCTATAGCTGAGCCAACCTCTGCCTTACAGAATCTAATCGCTCGCATTCCTGCTATTGAGACAACCTTACTGCAAAATGCCTTTAATAAAATATGGCTAATGACCCTTGGTAGTTTACCATTTTGGCTAATTTTAGGCTTGATAGTGCGCCCTGAAGCACCTGCTACCTCGCAGCTATTCAATACTTTGCTGGTGGCTTTATTGGCAGGCGTTGCCGCGACAAGTATATTTTTATATGCCCGTGAGCAAGCAGTGACGTCAAGTGAAGTCGCTGGCGTGGACTCTACCCAAGCCAGCGAGGTCATATTTGCTTTAATTGGCGGTATATTACTGCTAAATAATGCGATACCTTCGGCATTGGGCTTAGTCGGTATCGGGCTGATTATGCTAGGGCTGATATTATTTGCAAAAGATGGGTGAGGCTAAAAAATATCAATGATAAATAGTTTCATTTTCCCAGATATTCTACTATATTTATTAGATATGGTTGGGGTGATTGCTTGCGCTATCGCTGGTACATTACTTGCTCAGCATAAAGGCTTTGATGTTGCGGGCTGTATCCTAGTGTCTATGGTCAATGCCATTGGCGGTGGTACGCTACGAGACATGGCGCTCGATCGCCATCCGCTATTTTGGATGACCGATCTTAACTATGTGATTGTTATTACCCTCACCTCGCTTATCTTACAAATATTTTTTCATCTGTATCATAAAATTGACAATGCGCTCAAACTCTTTGATGCCATTGGTTTGGCAGCATTCAGCGTTATCGGTTTTAAAGTGGCATTGGCGCAAGATATGTCACCAGTTATCGCTGTCATGATGGGGGTTTGGACTGCCATTATTGGTGGCTTATTACGTGATATTATCTGTAATGAAATACCTTTGTTACTCCAGCGTGAGATTTATATCACTGCCAGTGTCGCAGGATCATTGACGTATTTGGTGCTCGACTACTGGGGTCTTGACGCTATAGCAAACGAATTTACTATGCTGTTTGTCATCTTTGCCGTGCGCATGCTGGCATTGAGATTTGATTGGCATCTTCCTTCCATTCGCTTAGTAAGTTAACAGGTGACTAAACGCTTAGCCGCCTTTTAACTTACTAAGCGAATTTTCTGTGTGAATCCTTATGATCAGTATTATGAGTGTCAATGTCTATGCGTGGCTGAATGCCTGCTGTATTACTTTATTTGGTCAACCTTTTGATCTATTGTTCGCCGCGCCCTTAAGCGTGACTGCTACCTCTAACATTGCTGCCTCTGCCACTTCAGCTGTTAATGCAGTAACGCAGAATCCGCTTGCCCTCACCCCTGAGTTTGTCACACGATTTGAGCCAACCTCATTTATGTTTTGGCTGGAAATGTTTGGCATTTTTGCCTGTAGCGTCTCAGGAACGATTTTAGCAAAGCATAAAAACTTTGATGTGTTCGGCTGTATTCTAGTGGCTATGATTGCCGCTATTAGTGGTCCTACCGCACGTGATATTATTCTTGATCGCTATCCATTATTTTGGATGGTCAATATGAATTATCTATTAATCATTACTATTACTTCCGTTGGCTTTCAGATATTTTGTAACCCAAAGGCGCGCCATGTGGATGGCTTATTAAAGCTCTTTGATGGCTTGGCACTAGCAATTTTCACCTTAATTGGTATACAAGTGGCGCAAGAAATGGGCGCTAATATTCCTATCTGTATCTTGCTTGGGGTATTGAATATTTTGTTCGGCGGTGTTATTCGTGACATGCTATGTAATGAGATTCCATTAGTATTGCAACGTGAGATTTATGTGACGGCAGCGATTATCGGCGGGATATTGTATTTTGTCATGGAAAGCATGGCTATTACGCCTTGGATAAAAGAAGCGTCGACGATGATGACTATTTTCGTGATTCGTATGCTAGCGGTGCGCTATGATTGGCACTTCCCAGATATTAGTCTGATGAAAAAGCATTCGCTTTAATATAATTAGTTTTATATCAAAAACAACAAAACGTAAAGTCAGAAAAAGGGCATTAATCTTTATGATTAACGCCCTTTTTAGCTCAATAGCGACAAGAAATAATTTTAGACCTCAGTAATAACCGCCAAATCCTTAACCATTAATTGCAAGCTTTGTTTGCCATTCCACTCATTGATATCTAACTCAAACAATATATGCACTTTTTCGGCGCGGTAATCCCAAGCACTGCTATCAAAGTTAAATTGAATTGCCTCAATTGGGTACTGCACATCGGGATAACGCAGAGATAACTTAAGATGTTTGTCTTTTAGTATTTTAAAGTTTAAGACTTCAAATACACCATCAAATATCGGGGGCGCGAATCCATGTCCCCAAATGCTGGCATCCGCTAAATGCTCAGCGAACCATAAGCTAAAGTCGCCCGCTTGCAAAGGACCATCGGTAAATTTCTGCTCAGCAAATACTTCATCATCCATCTGTGCCAGTACGTCGTTAAAAGCTGTCACAAAGCCATCAAAGTTACCACGTTTCAACGTCAACCCTGCTGCCATCGCATGACCACCAAAATGACTGATTAAGTCAGGATGACGTTCGGCAACTTGTTCAATCGCATCACGAATATGCACGCCTGCGATAGAACGCGCCGAGCCTTTAATAGCATCATCGTCACCCGTGCGCTTAGTATCCGCTGGCGCAAAGACAATGCTAGGCAAATAATGGCTTTCTTTTAAGCGACCTGCAACGATACCGATCACGCCTTGGTGCCAGTCATTTTGATATAACACAATACTGCGATTGTGATTATTAACAACCTGTTTCTCAGTTTTATGCTGAATAATCATATCAGCGCTTTCATCAGTATCAATATTGGTATTAGCATTATCATCGATATCTGTAGCAGCAGTAGCTAACGCTTGAACGATGCTATCCGCTTGCGCTCGCATCTCGCCTTCTACTTGACGACGAGTACGGTTAAGTTGCTCAAGCTCTTGCGCCAAACGTTGCGCAGTTTGCCAGTCATCCGCTAGTAAACACTCGATACCGATGCGCATATTATCCATACGACCAGCGGCATTGATACGCGGCCCTAAGACAAAACCAAAGTCTTGCGCCTGTAGTTTTTTGGGATCACGACCTGCTTGCTCTAATAACGCTAATATACCCAAAGAGCAGCGCCCCTGACGAATAGCAGCCAAACCATGATGCACTAAAATACGATTGTTTTTATCGAGTACGCCAACATCAGCAATCGTCCCAAGTGCCACCAAATCTAAATATTGGCTTACTTGTACGGTGGATTTACCCGCTTTACGGCGCAGTTTTGCCAGTCGTCCAAGTACATAAAATGCCACCCCAACGCCCACCAATGCTTTACTAGCAAAGTTGCAATCAAGCTGATTGGGATTGACCACGGCTTCAGCAGGTGGCGTCTCTTTAGTAGTGAGGTGATGATCAGTGATAATGACGGTAATACCATCAGCCTGCGCACGCGCCACACCTTCATGGCTTGAGATTCCATTGTCTACCGTGACGATCATTTGCGGCTGATAAGTCTCAATACCCAATTCGACAATCTCTGGCGTTAGACCATAACCGTATTTAAAACGGTCAGGCACCAGAAAATCAACCTTCGCATCCATGGCGGTTAGCGCGCGCATCATTAGCGCCGTACTGGTTGCTCCATCGCAGTCAAAGTCGCCAACGATAAGAATACGCTGACCCTCATCAATGGCGGCATCTAGTAAACGTACCGCTTCGGTGACACCATGTAGCCGCTCAGCAGCTAACAAACTGGATAGCTGAGTCTCAAGCTCAGCAGGCTCAGTGATACCGCGCCCCGCATAGAGGCGAGCAAGGGTAAATGATTGGGCGGCAAGTGGTTGCAACGCGGCGGGCAACTCGTCGATGCGAGCGCTGGTATAACGGGGGGTTAAATTTAGCATATCGGTATTCTACTGGCTTTGGCAGGCGGTCACAATGTTAATTTTCAGCACGTCAGTATAGAGTTATTAATTATTTAGGCGGTCACAATGACGTAACTTATAGCATAATTTAAGCATATCGCTTCATTTACAAAAACTGTTCACAGTGACCGTAATTTTATGCATTTTGCTACAAAGCAATGATTGTATGGCGCTTATAAATCCATAAAATGGTAAACATCTTATAAGCACATCAGATGCTTGCCATCTAATTTAATATTTGATGCTTTATTATTCACTGTTTTTCTTTTAATTGCTTCTTCTTTTAATTACTTTAAGGATACTTTATGAAAACCACCCCCGCTGCTGAAAAACTATCTAATACTATTGATCCAAATTTAGATCTTGAGCAAGTCAAAAAAGAGTGTATCGCTATGGTTAAAAAACGCGCCAGAATCTCTGCTGGTGTTGCCATCGTTCCTGTGCCGTTTTTTGATGTGGCAGTTGACGCTGGCATGCTGACGATGCTGCTACCTGAGATTAGTGAGCGCTTTGGTTTGCTTGAAGACCGTAAGGCTGCTGTAGATCTAGAGTCACGCGCTATTCACTGGAGTGCGCTAAAAGATCGTACGGTTGACTTTGCAGGACTGATGGCAACTCGTGGTATCGTTAAAAAGACCGTTCAAGGCTTTGGTGGTCGTATCGCTGCGAAACAAGTCACCAAGTTCATCCCACTCGGTGGTCAACTGGTCGCAGGTACCATGGGCTATATGATTTTCAAGAAGATTGCGACTGATCATATCAATGAATGCTATAACTTAGCAAAAGATATTCAACAAAAGCAACATGGTAAAAACGTCTAACAGACATTTAATCATATCTTGAAAGCTTAATAACTGACCAATAATAAACCCAGCTAAGGCATTCTTAACTGGGTTTATTATTATTCAACTATGAAAAGATATCGATAAACAGACTCTTTCAAATAAAGTTATTTTAAGAGAGCAATCTATTCAGTTTGTTCAATCACAATAAGTATGTGTGGTGTTTTATCCTCTCTATCAACATGCACGATGGCTTGCCAGCCACTATATAAGAGTATTCTCTCAGCAAATTTTAGCGACGAGCGTTTTTCTAACGTTTGTAACGTTTTTAGCTGCTTGGTATGATGCGCTAGAGGTATGAGAGTCTTTAAAACTTCTGAAAATACGGGTAATGACTTACCTTGTTGTGGCTTAATATTGTATGAAACACTACTTAAGTCGCACCCCGATAACGTCGCTTCAATACTTAGCCTATTTGCCTGAATGGATTCAGTGATCACTTGGGTATATTCATGCATATCGATATCTTTCTGACTCGTTCCGCCAAGACTAAGGTCTAACAAGCTCTTATCTTTGGTACGAGATAGGCGGCAATTATCCTGATAATAGCTACTAACAGGATTGCCCCTCTCCCAATTTACCGTAAACTCAAGTGACGACTCTAGCAGCTCACCATCCTCATATGCTTCAGGATGCGAGCGATAGTTAGGCACGGCACTATAATAAATTTGCTTACCCTTCACTTCGTACTCAACGATATGCTCACTAAAGGGAGCATATAGCAATATCTCATGTTCATTAATAATGCTCTTATTCTTATTTAATAGCAGATAATAAATCGTACTATTAGAATAAACACTACCACCCAATGGACCCATAGATTCAACTTCTAAGGCAATATCTTCAACGCCATCGCGATTAAAATCCTCTTTTATCAATGGTAATAAGCGCAGACTATAACCCATGCTCTGTTCTTCGCCATCTGCGTCTTCATACTTGTCCGAACAGTCATACTCAAGATCAGGACTTACTTTGGGACTAGGCTCCGGTGAAGAGCAGCGTTTTTCTACCAATTCAACAATGAGCCACTTCGGTAGCACAACATTATTAGTCTTGTTGCTAGTATCATTGTTATCTTTAGTACTCGCCTCAGCTAGGGATAACGGCATTATCGATAGCAAAAGTAAAATGCCTAAATAGCGTAACTCTAAATAGCGTAACCCTAAATAACGGAACATAGTCATCTCCTTTAGCCTGTGAGCGATAAAATCAGAA
>NZ_NEXU01000062.1:0-5708 GCF_002224105.1 Psychrobacter sp. DAB_AL32B
CTCTATCTTCAATCCCCCATTGCTTACTAAACGCATTATCAGCGTCTTCTCGCAAATTATAAAGGCAGTTTTGTAGAGCTGCATGAGTCTCGTATTTGTAATCATGATTACAGTCATATTTATATGATGCAGGGTCTATAGGCGTCTTCATAACGACCCAATCATAATCATCTGTAGTCGCAAACGATGCAGCGATAGCCGTACTGGAAAAGCTACTTAATACAGATATTATAAAAAACTTGTGTATCACTGAAATTTTAAACATAAAAAAGCCCAACAATGTTGGACTCTTATAATAAAGCGACACGCTAAATTTTACAAATCATTCCATGCTATATGCTACAAGCGAATACGCGAGCCATCACTTAATAAACGATAAGAGAGGACATAGAACACCACGCAAAATACAAAAATCGCTGCCATCGAATACCAGACGTTGACATCCGAATAGCCAAGGATACCGTAACGAAATGCGTTGACCATATAGACGATAGGGTTGAGTAATGAGACGTTATACCAAAATGAAGATAAATTCTCCATCGAATAAAACACCCCACCAAGAAAGGTCAAAGGTGTTAATACGAAGCTTGGAATAATAGTGATGTCATCGAATGAGCGGGCATAAGCCGCATTGATAAAACCGCCAAGTGAGAACAGAATAGACGTTCCTAGTACCGTAAATACAGTAACAAATAAATGCTCGATACCAAGCTTAGTAAAGAATAGCGCGACGATAGAAACAATAATAGCAATAATCAGACCGCGAAAAATACCGCCACCGATGTAACCCATTAATATGGCGTGCTTAGAGACCGGAGATACTAGCAGCTCTTCGATACTGGCGGTAAATTTAGCACTAAAAAAACTCGATACCACGTTAGAATAACTGTTGGTAATCACTGCCATCATGATGAGACCTGGAACGATAAACTGCATGTACGGTACACCGCCCATGTCCCCCACCCGCGAGCCAATCATCTTACCAAAGATGACGAAGTATAAAGCCATGGTAATAACCGGTGGTAACAGGGTTTGTGGCCAAATACGCAGGATTCGACGAATCTCTTTTACTAAGATAGTTTGAAAAGCAATCCACTTTTTGGCTGCAGACATCGTCTCATTAGGATCTATAGTGACTTTTTGAGTCACTTCCTGAGTCACTTCCTGTTTCATAATCCTGCCTCCTTCATGCTGTCCTCATTCTGAATATTTTTATCTACTAGCCGCATAAACAACTCCTCTAGGCGGTTAGACTTGTTGCGCATGCTGGCAACCTCGATATCAAGTTTGGTCAGTTGCTCAAAAACACAATTGAGCGTCTCACCTTTACTCAAGGTCACCTCCACCGTCAGCTCATCAGGCTGGGAAATTTCTGTTACCTTATCAATGACTAAAGGCTGGGTGAGCGGCTGGGTCAAATCTAGCACAAAGGTCTCAACAGACAACTGCGCCAGCAAATCTTTCATCTCAGTATTAATACGAATCTCACCATGATCTAATATCGCAATGCGCTTACACAGCTGCTCAGCTTCTTCTAGATAGTGAGTGGTCAGAATAATAGTGGTATTTTCTTCAATATTAATTTGCTGCATGAATTCCCACATCGAGCGGCGCAGTTCAATATCTACTCCAGCGGTGGGTTCATCAAGAATCAATAATTTAGGCTTATGAATCAGCGCGCGCGCAATCATCAGGCGCCGCTTCATACCACCTGACAGCTCCCGCGACTTACTATCACGCTTATCCCATAGACCCAATGCTTTTAGCAAGCGCTCTGCACGTGGTTTTGATTCTTTAGCCGGTATACCAAAGTAGCCAGCTTGAGTAATCAGAATATCTTCTACTTTTTCAAACTGATTAAAATTGAACTCTTGCGGCACCACACCTAAGTATTGCTTGGCTACCGAAGGATTGGCTAATAGATCAACACCAAAAATATTTACGCTGCCGCTAGTTGGTTTAAACAGTGAGCTGATAATACCAATCATCGTTGATTTACCAGCACCATTTGGCCCTAATAACGCAAAAAACCCACCTTGTGGTACGGTTAAGCTGACATCTTTTAGGGCGGAAAAGCCATTGTCATAAGTTTTGGATAAATGTTTGATAGAAAGCGCTGGTACTTCAGACATGAATACCTCTTTGTTAATGATTGGTCTATAAAAGAATCTAAAAAGCAATTTTTGGAACATTAATTCTTATAATAGTTGTTCTAGTGTCTTAATCTGAGGCTAGTAATAACAAATTTCAACAGCACCATACTATAAGGACGATATTAGTAATACCAATCATTATCCACAAAAAAGCGCCTACCTCACTAAATGAGATAGGCGCTCTTTACACTTATAGTATTCAAAGTATTACTCTAAAAATCAGTAATCCAAAATACTGCCCGCTTAAGATTAATGACTTATTAAACCAAGCAGAGAAAAGTAAAACGAAAGTCGATAATCGTTTTATGGACTCTCGTTTTACTTTTCTATATAAGTGTACTATCAGTTAATGTTCTATCTTAATAAAGACAGTTAGCTGGCTTCAGCAACCATGTAATCAACCGCATTTTGAACTTCTTCGTCAGGAATATCAGCGCCGCCTTTAGCAGGCATGGCGTTAAAGCCATTGATAGCGTGGGTATATAAGGTCTCTGTACCTTTTGCAATACGTGGACCCCAAGCGCCAGCATCACCTAACATAGGTGAGCCAAGTAGCCCTGTCGCGTGACAAGTCTGACACACGGCGCTATATACCGCTTTACCTTCACGTGGGCCATCGCCAGCTGATGGACCAGAAGAACGAGCGGTCACATCACAAACTTCATCGTCTTCGAAACATACTTTACCAACAGGCTGAATACGAGCAATCAAATTAGGATACAAAGCAATCAGCTTTTGCACTTGTGGTGTATCTTCTGGAATTGGCTCTTCAGCCGCCGCAGGTGCTGCTACCGCTACCGCAGCTTCTTCAGCTGGAGCAGCGCTATCTGTTGTGGTATCTGCAGCAGCTTGGGTATCGTCACCCAACTTTTCAGGCGCATTTTCGACAACGTCTTTGCCTTCTGCGACATCAGATATCGTTACAGGAGTGTCTACAACACTTTCAGCTTGGCTCACAGCGATACTAGCGATTCCTAGAATGGCAGCTGCCGATAACATAACTACTTTTCTCATTCGTCACGTTCTCTTATTACGTATACAAGGGTCAACACGACTTGGACATTCTGTCTGTCCTCCTTTGATAACAACCAGTTATCAATAGCAATAGCAAACAGCCATCCCGCATGCAACCACACTTGTAATCGGTGATTATAAATATCAATTCTCCCTGACATTATAAGGGAAAAGACAGGTAGATTGCCATGCCTGTTTGCTTACTATGTTGTTTTTTCTTAAAAAACCTCAATAGCCACCTTCATTCATTGGCTTTATGACTTTTATTTGTTAGACTAAGCGGTCTTTATTTTTCGACACCTTGCAGTGCTAATTGTTGATAATGGTATTTGTTCATACATGTTATTCATTAATCAGGTGTTAATCAATATAGCATTCAGTTCATATTATGCGCTCGTAGCTCAGTTGGATAGAGTATCGGTCTCCGAAGCCGAGGGTCGTGGGTTCGATTCCCGCCGAGCGCACCATTACTAATTATTGCAAAGCTTAGTTATTGTAAAGCTTAATCACCGCAAATATTAGTCAAAGTATGTAAGCGTAAATTGCACATTGTACTTCGCCCTTCCCTAGCATTAATAATAGTTAAAACCTCCTACTTCTTTACCCCTAAATCATTAAATCCTTGCATCTTCTAGATAACAAACTAATAGCCTTATTAAATAAGTTGTTAAATTCACTAAACGCCTTTCACTATAAATAGTTAAGCGGCAATTTCTTCACTAGACATTTTACCTAGATATTTTGTACGAGCCTATTCTGCCTCTTCTAGATTGGCAGCCAACTGCGCGCGACTAGGCACACGGTGATAATTAATCACCGGCACATCACCCAAGCGGCGCTGACTGGCAGCAAGCTTTTTATCAATGGTAATCATAGCGATTTTTTTATTTTGTTTGCTGACGAGTAAATGATTTGCTTTACGCGTGACGCGATAATCAGGAAAATACTGTTTAATCAGTACGGATGTCTTTTGTAGCGAATCATTTAGGGGTATGTTTTTACTTTTTAACTTTATATTATTTTTACCAATATGTTTAGGCGCGCGCGATTTTGCAAAAAACCATAGTCCAACGCCGACCGCTATCAATATGACAAGCCACCAAGTTCCGTCTATCATAAGAAGGGATATCCATTATTAATAAGGGTTAGCTCATGTTAGCAGAATTATCACCAGCGTTAACAGCAGAAGTACAACGTGCCGCCCAACTATTGGCATCAAAACAACGCATTTGCCTCTTAACGGGTGCAGGGATTTCAGCAGAAAGTGGTATCCCGACTTTTCGAGATAAGCAAACGGGATTATGGGAAAACTATGCCGCGGAAGACTTGGCGACACCTGATGCTTTTGCTCGCGACCCAAAGCTAGTGTGGTCATGGTATCAATGGCGCAGACAATTGGTCGCCGATAAAACACCGAATCCGGCACATGATGCTTTAGCGCAGTGGCAGTACCATACTCAATCCTCTGATCAACAATTGACGCTCATCACTCAAAATGTCGATGACTTGCACGAGCAGGCTGGTAGTACAGTGATTCATCTTCATGGCAATTTATGGCGTAATCGTTGTAGTCAGTGTGAGACACCCCACCAAAGCCAATCAAGGGGTTCATATAGCAGCGAAGATAGCATCGATTTCGATGAGGGATTAATTAACTGCCCTCATTGCGACGGTTATATTAGACCGGATATTGTTTGGTTCGGCGAATCACTACCTGTACAAGCATGGCAAACAGCTGAAGATGCGGCGTCTAATTGCGAGGTGTTTATTAGTATCGGCACATCAAGCCTCGTTTATCCCGCGGCTGGATTAGCGCAATTGGCAAAGCAAAATGGCGCCAAAATTATCGAGATAAATCCCGATCCAACTCCGAATACCATCGTTGATATTACCTTAGCAGAAAAAGCGGGCGTGATAATGCCATTACTGATACAGCAAATCACTGCGTTGTAATCATGCTTGTATGGCATATAAAAAAAGAAATAGGCGTTGCTGGTATGAGTTTTTCGAAGGCTATGCTTATTAATGCTGTACTTAGCTTAGCGCTAAGCAAAGAAACTTATAGCAGCAAATTTATGAAAACAACTTAAAGCAGCAGCTCAATCGTATTTATTGCAGGGCAAGATCAACTTTCGCTAAGTAAGCCTCTTTTAACTCATCATCTATAAATGAAGATCTAAAAGAATTCTTCACCAAAGTGATGATATCGTCCTCGGTTAGCGGCAGATTCTCACATATGTTTATAAAATTTTGATTGATATAGCCTTTGAAATACGCCGGATCATCGGAGTTCACAGTGATATTTAGACCGTAATCCAACAACTCTTTGATATTATGTTCTTTATAACTCTCAAATACCTTGAGTTCAATATTTGAATTTGGACAAACTGTCAGCGGCATTTGCTCATCTTTTAGTCGTTGCATCAACGCGGCGCTTTTTATCGATTGCACACCATGATCAATTCTATTTATCTCTAATAAATCCAGGCTTCGTAGATATACGACAAAATCCGCCTCTTCACCGGCATGAGCAACCAATTT